>JAOACJ010000016.1 GCA_026417895.1 Patescibacteria group bacterium
AGATAACGAATGACATTGAAAACAATATTAACTAGTGGCGCGTTAACGAGCGGCGTGTTTTGAATAAAATTAGCCAGTTGATTATCAACCTCCTGGCTTTGGGCAATCAAAGGAATAGAAAATAGAAAGTAGAAGATAGAAAATAGAATAATCAATTTTCTCTTTTTCATTTTCTTTTTGTTAGGAATTATTATTCTGATTGATTTAATTCTTCCTTAACTAAAGCAGCTACTTTTGTTCCTTCAACCCGGCCAGCCACTTCTTTCATTACCTCTTTCATTATTTTACCAAAATTTTTTTCCGGTGATAATTCCTTAATTTTTTGTTGAATAATTTTTTTGATTTCCGACTCAGACAATGCCGGAGGTAGATAGGCTGATAAGATTTCTATCTCTTCTTTTTCTTTTAAAACTAAATCGGGTCGCCCACCCCGTTCATAAAGAACGATTGCCTCTTTTCTCTTTTTAATTTCTCGCTGTAAAGCCTGAATAATTTCTTCTTCTTTTAATTCTTTTTTCCTCGCTCTCAATTCAATGGTTAAATTCTGAATTGCTGCCCGAAGAAGTTTAAGGGTGGGGATTTTTTTAGTCTCTTTTTTTAATAATGATTCTTGGTAATCTTTGTTGATTTTTTCTAAAAGGTTCATTTTAAAATACCTAACTTCTTGAAATATTCTCTTTGTGCCTGTCTGGCCTTTCTTAAAAGTGCTTCCTTTTTTATTCTTTCCTTACTCTTTGGTTTCTGCTTAAATCTTATTTCTTTAGCTCGCTCTAATTTTTTTTCTTTTTTTAAAATTTCAGTAAAGCGCCTTAACATGGCACTTATTGGTTCATTAGATTTACGCTTGACTTCGACCATAGAAGTTTAAATGGAATTAGATTTAGTTAACAAAATGATAGCAAAACTATAGAATTTTTCAATAATTAAATAGTAAAATTTTTTAACTCTTCGCCACTTAAAAAATGAAGATGAAGATGGTCAATCATTTGACCGGCTTCCCTGCCCGAATTAATGATAATTTTATAACCGATAGTAGAAATTTTAAATTCTCGAGCCAAAATTTTTGCTTGCCAAAGAAGCCGACTTAAAAGTTCTTTTTCTTTTTCGCCTATTTCATTTAAAGAAACAAAGTGTTTTTTGGGAATAATTAAAAGATGAATTTTTGCTTTGGGCTGAATATCTTTAAAGGCCAAAATCTCTTCATCTTCATAAACAATCTGGGCGGGAACTTTTTTTTGAACAATTTGACAAAAAATGCATTCCATAAATTTTGTTATTGGTTATTAGTTTTTAGCTTTAGTTCATTGGTTGTTAGTTGAAACTAGTAACTAAAAAACCAAAACTAATAACTAAAAACTATTAACTATTCTTTTATTAATTTTCCCTTTATTCCATCTTTATATAATCTTTCTAATTTGACAGGAATAATTTGATTCGCCAGATTTTTTTGAGTTTTAACAAAGACTTTTAGATAATTATCAGTCAAGCCTTGCCAAAACCCTCTCTTTTTTTGTTCAAACAAAACTGGACGACTTTGGCCTAAAAAATTTTTTTTCCATTTTTCTTCGAGTCTTCTTGAAAGAGAAAGAAGAATTTTAGCTCTTCTTTTTTTTATTTTTTCTTCAACCTGATTTTCGATCAAAGAAGCTTTGGTCCCTACTCGAGCTGAATAGCGAAAAACGTGGATCTTGGCCAAAGCCAGTTCTTGAAGGTTTTTCTTTGTTTCTTGAAATTCTCTTTCTGTTTCACCAGGAAAACCAACAATGATATCGGCCGTTAAAGTTAAATGAGGAAATTTTTTCTTAATTTTTTTTATTTTGTTTTTTATTGCCTTTACCTGATAAGAACGACCCATTTTTTTTAACAGACGATCAGAAAGAGACTGCAAGGAAAGATGAAGATGGGAACAAAGGCGAGGGTTTTGAAAGAGAGAAATAAATTTGTCATCGATTTTGTCTGGCCAAAGAGAGGAAAGGCTAATTCTTGGAATAGAAGTTTGGCTTAAAATTTCTTCTATCAATTTTTTTAGATCCTTTGCTCTTGACTTTTCTTGCCAGCTACTTAAATTGACGCCGGTCAAAACAATTTCTTGAAAACCCTGTCTTTCTTTTTCTTTGATCTTTGCAATAATTCTCTTTGAAGAAAGAGAGGTTTCTTTACCTCTTAAATAAGGAACTAAACAATAAGAACAAAATTTTTGACAGCCATCCTGAATTTTTAAGAAAAAACGAGTTCTTAATCTAACGAGTTGGGTAATAGAATGACTATCAGAGGGAAGTTGATAACTTGACAAGGGAAGGAAAGAAAAGAGGTTTTTTTCCTTTTTTTTGGGCAAAATAAGATTTGCTTCGGGGAGAAAAAAATTGTCAACTAAACAACCACTGGCAATGACAAAACTATTTTTGAATTTCCTTTTTACTTCTCTAATTTTTTGTCTCGTTTCTTTCTCGGCTTTCTGTGTGACACTACATCCTCTAATTAAACAGATCTGTGGTTTCTGCCATGAAATTTGATATCCTCTTTTTTGAAATTTTTCTATTAACTCTTCTGTTTCGGCAAAATTTAATCGACAACCTAAAGTATAAATTGCTACCTTAATCATAAGTTAAAGCCTTTTTTTAATTTCCATGATAATCTTTTCTAAATCAACGATTTCTTGAACACCGGTCTGCATATTTCTAATAATAATTGTTTTATGTACAACTTCCTCTTGACCAAAAATTAAGGCCAGCTTGACACCTAATTTATTCGCCATTTCCAGTTGAGCTTTTAGACTATCCTTAGCTAAAGCTTCTTTCACTAAAAATCCTTCTTGGCGAAGTCGTTCAAAAATCCTTAAAGATTTTTTCTTAGCCGTTTCACCAATCTGAGCCAAGAAGATTTGTGGCTTTTTTTCTTTGGGCAAATGAAGATTTTGAATTTTCATTTCTTCAATTATTCTTTCTAAGCCGAATGCAATGCCACAAGCTGGTGTCTCTTTTCCACCTAAAAGTTTAATTAATCCATCATAACGACCGCCAGCGGCTAAAGCAAGTTTTGCTCTCTCTTCTTGAGAAAGATCAACTCTTTGTGGCCAAAATTCAAAAACGGTTTTTGTATAATAATCAAGTCCTCTGACTAAATATGGATTTAGATTGTAAGGAATTTCTAGTTCATCAAGGTATTCTAAAACTTTAATAAAATGATTTTTACAATTTTCACAAAGTGAATCAATTAAATGAGGTAGCTGGCTAGTAATTTCTTGACATTTTTTTTCTTTGCAATCAAAAATTCTTAAAGGATTTTTTTCTAATCGAATTTGACAAATCGAGCAGAGAAGTTTTCTTTTATAGCGGAAAAATTCAAAAAGCCTTTTTTGATATTCTTTTCGACATTCTAAACAACCAAGACTATTAATTTGCAATTCAGTTTCTAATTTTATTTCTCGAAAAAAATTCCAACTCAAAAGAAGAATTTGTGCCTCAACAATATGATGAGAAGCACCAAAGACTTCAAGGCCGAATTGATGAAATTCTCTTTGTCGACCTTCTTGTGGTTTTTCATAACGAAACATTGGACCAAAATAAAAAAGTTTAACCGGCTGAGGCAAATTACTCAATCCGTGTTCAAGATAAGCTCGAGCAACACCAGCCGTTCCTTCTGGCCGGAGGGCAATTGATCGTCCTCCTTTGTCAATAAAAGAAAACATCTCTTTTTCAACAATATCAGTCGTTAAACCGATGCTTCGTTGAAAAAGCGTTGTTTCTTCTAAAATCGGTGTTTCAATCTTTTCAAAGCCATAGATTTTTGATAGTTTTTCTAATTTCTCTAAAAGATAATCCCAATACTTTTGCTCTTCGGGTAAGATATCTTTCATACCTCGAAGAAGTTGGGGAATAAATTTTTCTTTTTTTGGTTTGGAAAGAATTTTCTTTTTTTGCTTTTTGGAAACTTTTCTCTTTATCTTTTTTGTCATATCTTTAAAAGTTATATAAAGGAATTTCAAATTTGCCAATTTTTGTCAGCGGCCAACCCCTGAGCCAGACTCGACCAATAATTTTCTTTCCTGCCACTGGTCCGAAACTTCGAGAGTCTAAACTCGAATGGCGATTGTCGCCTAAAACGAAGTATTCCTCTGATCCTAAAAGCAAGTCAACTTGACCAGGAGTAGTAACACCGGCTTCAAGATAACTGCTTTCGTCTAAAATTATTCCTTGAGGAAAGGTTTTGTTGTAAATAAAAATCTCTCCATTTTTAATCAGAATTCTCTCACCAGGCAAACCAATAACTCTTTTAATATAATAATCTCGATCGTTATGAGGAGGGTGAAAGACGATAATTTCTCCACGTTGAGGTTGGCGAAAACGAAAGGTTATTTCGTCAATGATTAAATATTCATAATCATGAAAGCTTGGCTCCATAGAAGCACCTTTAACATAAAAAGGTTGAATCAAAAAAGATCTAATCGGCAGAACAATAACTAAAGAAATAATTAAAATCTTCAAAAATTCAATAATAAATTCTTTAATCAAATTTTTAGTTTTTTCTTGATGAATCATTTTATTTTTAGTTAAAAACCACCGCTGGCTAAATTGTAAATAGGTAAAATAATACCAGAGACAATAAAGGCAACGCCTAGGCCTAAAAGCATGATGATTAAGGGTTCAATTAAATTTGTCAGTCGAGAAATTAAGATTTCTACTTCCCGTGTGTAGAAATTGGCAATTTTATTTAAAACCATCTCAATTTGACCAGCCTGTTCACCAACAACTAACATCTGAGATAAGATAGGTGGGACTTCTTTACGCTGAGAAAAAATGGTAGCGATCGATCGTCCTTCATTAACCTCTTTCAAGGTAGCCTCAATAATTTCTTTATAAATACTGTTTGGCATCACTTCGCCAACAATTTTTAAAGCTTCGGGCAGGGTGACGCCGCCACTAATTAAGGTAGAAAAACTTCGAGAAAATTGAATAAGATATATTTTTTGGAAAAGCTCACCAATAATTGGTATTTTAATTTGTATTCTGTCCAAAAATTTCTTTCCTTTTCCTTTTTTAGTAATTTTCGTAAAAAGAAAAAATGCACCGCCAAAAAGACTAAAAATAAGCCACCAATAACGAACCATAAAATTACTAAGATTAATCAAAACTCTGGTTGATAGAGGCAATTGAGCGCCTGTTTCTAAAAAAACAGTGGAAAGTTGCGGAATAATAAATGTCATCATGACGATCATAACAATGATGACAAGAGTAATAATAAACAAAGGATAAATTAAGGCACCTTTAATTTTACTTCTAAATTCGTAATCTTTTTCTTGTTCGTCGGCTAAATAATTTAAAACTTCATCAAGTTTACCAACTGTTTCACCACTTTTCACCATATTAATAAAAAAGGGGCTAAAAAATTGAGGAAATTTTGAGAGAGAAGTAGAAAGCTTTGTCCCTCCTTTAGTATCATTAACAATTTCATTGACTACCTCTTTAAGATTTTGATTGGTAGTTTGACTGAGAAGGGTTTCAAGAGCCCTAACCAAAGGAAAGTTAGCCGAAAGCATAATCGCTAACTGTCGGGTAAAGACAATTAAATCTTTATGTTTTATTTTTGTTCGAAAAAATTTTTCTTGAAAAATTTTTTTTCTTTTTTTTCTTAAAGAAATAATTGTCCCTTGTCGAGAAAGGGTTTCAACAATCAATGCTTCATCTGGACCTTCAATCTCGCCTTGAACAATACTTTCGTCTTCTAATTTAATTTTATATTCAAAAATCATGATAAAATTATTTGAAATTTCAAATAATCCGAATATCTGTTAAATTTTATTCGGATTGTTCGGATCAATTGATCAATCAAGTTAAGACTATTACTAAATAAAATCGCTACTCTCGTGTCGCCTTAATCACCTCTTCAGGGGTGGTAATACCTTTTAAGACTTTTAGCCAGCCATCTTGATAGATATAGGGTGTATTTTGATTTTCAAATTCTTTTTTTATATTACTAATCTGACGATTACTCACAATAATTTCTTTTATTTTATCATTCACTTCCAAGACCTCAAAAATAGCACTTCTGCCCTTATAACCTTCTTGATTGCATTGAAAACAACCCTTACCTTTATAAATATTAATTTTCTTACTGATCAACTCTTTAACTTCTGGCGATTTATCTGCCAACGGTGAGAGAAGATTAACAATTTCTTTTTGCAAAGCTGGTGGCGCCTCAATAACAACCTTGCAGTTTTCACAAATTTTTCTGACTAATCTTTGGGAAATAACAACATTTAGGGTAGAAGCAAGAAGAAATGGTTCAACTTTCATGTCAATCAACCGAGGAATAGCTCCGAAGGCATCATTAGTATGAAGGGTTGAAAGAACAATATGACCAGTTAAAGCAGCGTGAATGGCTAATTCAGCTGTTTCGTTATCCCTAATTTCACCAACCATGATAATATTAGGATCTTGTCTTAAAATTGATCTCAAGCCTGAAGCGAAGGTATAACCAACAGCTGGGTTAATCTGTGATTGGTTAACATGGGGAATAAAATATTCCACCGGGTCTTCAAGGGTAACGATATTAACTTCAGGTTTATTAAGGATATTAATTAAGGCGTAAAGAGTGGTTGTCTTACCACAACCAGTTGGACCAGTAACCAAAAACATACCATGAGGTCGATAAATATTATTTTTGATAATTTCCAGTCCTTTACCCCAAAAACCCAATTCTTCGAGTGAGAAGATTCTCTGTGAAGGATCAAGAATTCTTATCACTATTTTTTCTTGATTGAGAAGTGGAAGAGTAGAAATTCTTAAATCAATTTCCCGACCTGCCACTTCAACTCTAATTCTCCCGTCTTGAGGAAGTCGAGTTTCATCTATTTTTAAATTAGCCATAACTTTAATTCTTGAAACAATGGCTGAATGAAGATAACTGGGCAGGCTAATTTTTTCTTTTAAGATACCATCGATCCGATAACGAATTACTGTTCTATCTTTTAAAGGTTCAATATGAATATCCGAGGCCCGCGTATCAACAGCATACTTAAGAATAGTTGAAACAAGTTTAGCGATTGGAGTGACCTTGGTTACCTCGTCGAGGCCGATATCAACTAAACTTTTACCAGCTTTAATCATTGGCTCAAATTTAAGCCGCGCTGTGCCAATAACCTCTTCTATTTCACTGGTTAATTCACTGTATTGTTCAAGAGCACTGTTTAAAGACGAAATAGTGGTGACATAAAAAACCGGCTCCAATCCTTTTTCTCTGGCAAAAAACTTGATCGCCTCCTGAGCCTTAAAATCGGTGGGCGAAATAAGGGCTACTTTAATGCGATTATTTTCTTGATCAAAAACAACCATTTTATAATTTTCTGCCAGTTGTCTCGGTAAGAGATTAAGAACCCTTTTTTCAATCATTCTGCCTCTTAAGTTGATAGCCGGCAGGTTAAAAAGCCGACTCTTTGCCTGGATAATATCGTCTTCTGCCACCATTCCATTTGTCTCAATAAATTCATCTGGATTTAAATGGTATTTCTTGGCCTGTTCAATAATCATTTGGAATTTTTCTTGAGTAATTTTCCCCTGTTGAAATAAAATTTTGAGCAATTCAGCTTGATTTTTTTCGGCCATAAAAATTTTATTTTTAAAATTTTAAAATGGTAAAAATGGATTTGGTCGACCAATTTGAATGTTTTCAATCGGGATAATTAATTCTCTTCTTTCTTCTAAGGTGAGAAATTGATTACTTTGAATAAAATTAGAAATTTTTTTTAGATCTGGAAATTCAGAAACAAATTTCTTTTCTGCGGTGGGTAAAAAGTAGGTCTTAAGAGATATTGAATAGGTGGCCGTTACCGGAGAAAGACTAACTGAATCAATATCAATAATTCTTAAATTCTTCTCGAAAATCTTCAAAAGGTTTTTAAAAGATTGATAATTACCGCCACTCAGAGTAAGGTTGGTTTGAATAGATGATAAAGAATGATCAGAGGTTTTGCTAAGCGAAAAGTTAAGACCAGGGATAGAAAAATTGTTTTCTCGAACTAAATTTTCTAAGAAAATAATAAAGTTTAATAGTTCATCGTTGTCGGGAATAATTTTTTTAATTTTCTGAAGAGCAGCGAAATCAATTTTTTCAAAATTTTCCTTTAAGTTTGTCAATCGATTAAATTTATCTTTTTCAGATAAAAGTTTCTTCTCCAAAACCTTGGAATCAAGATCGTTGGAAAATATTTTTTTAATGCCTGGATGAATAAATAAGAAAAAACCAATGAGAAAAATTACCAGACATAAAAGCGGGGTAAGAATTTTAAAGTAAGTGACCAAATAATAATGAATTTTTTTCATGGCGAGGGATAAAAAACTTTATCTTTGAGTATTAAGTGAATTTGAAAAGAAATTTGAGGCCCACTTTCTTTTTTTTCTTCTTCTGGTGCTAAAAAGGTAAAACCAGAAAACTTAACCTCTTCAACATATTCATCGGCTGATTGAAAAATGATTAATTGTTTAAGCATAGAAGAAAGGTCTTTAGCCACTGCTGGCAGGGTTATTTTACCGCTCAGATCAGCGGAAAGATTTTGATAAGAAATTTCAGGTAAAGTATATTTCTCTAGAAAAGCTAAAAAATTAGTCCAACGGGGATGAGTTTTTAATAATTTTTCCGCTAAAGCAACTCTTTCTTCATAGTTTTTAATCTCGTTTAGTAAATCTTGAAAACGAAGGTTTTTCTCTTCAATTAAACTTAATTCTTCTCGTAGTGATTGAGTCTCATTAATTTTTTTATGAAGTAAAGAGTTGGTGAAAAAATATAATGAAACGACAATGACGATAGTTAAAAAGACAAAAATCAATAGTTGGATGATTTTTTGTCTGACCAATTTCTGAGTAATTAAAACCTTCTCTGGCATTAGGCTAATTTCTGGACTGGTCGGCATTTCTGGTTGAGAAACTGTTTTTAACTCAGTAGTAGTTTTTTGCCCTTCTTTCTGGGAATGACTTTTAGAAGAAAATTGAGAACGAAAAACATTTCTCAAGAAAGAGAAAAGTCTCCCTTTTTCTTTCTTTTCAATTCTCTGGGTCTGCTTTTCTTGAAAGGAATTCTTCTTTTTTTCTTCCGGTTCCTTCTCTTTAGTTATAAGATAAGTTACCTTTTCTCTTCTCTCTTCTTTTTTTATTTCCCTACTTCTTTTTTCCCCTGGTAAAAGATTAATATAATTATTGTTCATATTTAAAATTTAGGTTTTATATTATTTCTCGTAAGGCAAGGCCGATAGCGACGGCGAAACGAGGAGCAATTTCGTTCAAAGCCGGTTCAAGTTCTTGAGGATAAGCCACTCTCTTCCATGGATTGCTGACCAAAACCTTCATTCCTAATTCCTGTGAAAGATAATCGGGAAAATTTTTCAAGAAAGACGAACCGCCGGAAAGGATAATTTTTTCAATCTCTTTGCCAGTTTGACTATGAAAAAGATTAGTCGAATAACGAATTTCGTCAATCACTGGTCTGATCGTTTTTTCAATTAAAGAAGGAATCGGTGCTCTCCGACTCAGGCCAAAATCCCTTTTGAATTGCTCAGCTCGTTCAAAACTAATGTTTAGACTTTGGGCAATAGTTTTCGTTAAAACAACGCCGCCAATATCAATGCTTCGATTAAAAACAGGGATCATTTTTTCAACAATAATAATATCAGTAGAAACGGCGCTCGTATCAATAATCATTGTCGTGCCCGGATCTTTACCAATAAGAGCACGGGAAAGGGCAAAGGCTTCGGTTTCCAAGCCCTTTAATTGAAAGTTTGCTTGACGGAAAATTTCAATATATTGATTAACTAAATTTTTTGAAGCGGCAACAATAAGAATTCGGTAATTTTCTTTCTTTTTTGTTGATGCCAACCCACCATTTTCTGTTGGTTCTTTTTTTTCAACAATCACTTTTTCTAAGATTTTCCATTCTAGGCTTAATTCTTCAAGGGGTAGAGGAAGGATTTTCTTTGCTTTCCAGAAAATAGCTTCTTTTAAATCTTTTGGTGGTAAGATGGGCAGGGTGATAATCGAAGAAAAAACTGAGAAATTAGGTAAGGCCGTCACTGCCTGATCAGTAGTCACGCCGGCCCGTTGACAGATTTTTTTTAACATTTCAGCGGTTTTTGCTTGAACTTCTTTTGGTTTACCTCGAATAATATCGCCACCAGCTTTTTCGAGATAACCATAAGTAACTAAGGTTGGCACGCCTTTTTCTTTTTTCAGTTCAACTACCTTGATACTCGTTGAACCCAAATCAACACCGAGAAAGCTTGTTTTTTTAGAAAAAATTCCCATAGTCTAAGAATAGCAGACTTTTCTTTTGGCTGTTGTCTTATTTTATCAAAAAGATAAAATTTGAAAAGAATGACAAAGTTAAAAGAAAAAATTATTAAAATTACTAATTTTTGCCTTGATTTAATTTTCCCGAAGATCTGTTTTGGTTGTCGCAGCGAAGGTTTTTACCTTTGCCAAAATTGTTTAGAAAAAATCCCTTTAACAGATAAATTTTCTTGCTATTTTTGCGGTCAACTTTCTTTTTGGGGTCGAAGCTGTGAAAAATGTCAAAGAAAATTTTATTTAACTGGTTTAATCTCTGCTTGTTCTCATCAAATTAATTTGATCAGAGAGGCAATAAAAGCTTTAAAATATGAATATCTAAAAGAACTCGTTCAGCCACTCAGCGGGCTTTTAATAAAATGTCTGAGAAGTTCTCATTTTTTCTCGAATTTTTCACAATCAAGTTCTCAATCTTTAGTCTTACCAATTCCGCTTCATCGAAAAAAATTTCTTGAACGCGGATTTAATCAAGCCGGATTAATTGGCCAAGAAATTGCCCGAGAATTTGATTTAGAATTCAGAGATGATCTTTTAATCAGAGTGAAAAATACCATTTCCCAAACTGAACTCGAGGGGAAAAAGCGTTTTTTAAATGTTCAAAATGTTTTTGCCGTCAAAGATAGAAAAGTGATCGAGGAAAAAATAATCTTTTTGATTGATGATGTTGTGACGACCGGAGCAACTTTAAGTGAAGCGGCTAAAGTTTTAAAAAGAGCTGGCGCTAAAGAAGTTTGGGGACTAACAATAACCAAAGGTTAATTGCCTCCAGCAGGAATCGAACCTGCACTCTCGGGTTCCGCAAACCCGCATTTTATCCATTAAACTATGGAGGCAGAATAAAAATTTTTAATTTTAAATTTTTAAACTTCGACTCAAGAAGTCAGCCAGACTTTCATCTTCTTTTGACAAATCTTCAAGGACATATTTTAAAAGAATTTTTCTAATTTTGATTGGATTTTGTTTTTCTAAGGGGAGGGAAAGTTGGAAAGGAAAAGTTTTTAATTGAAAATACAATCTTTTGACTTCTGGTGGTTTAAAAATAAGCCAGAATTTTTTTATTTTTGACCATTCATAAAAACTTGAACCCAACTTTAAACCATCCTGAGTAATTTGACATTCGACCTGAAGAGAGGATCTTTTTGTTTCAAAAATAACAATTAAAGCCACAATCACGACCAGCATGATAAAGAGAAAATTATGCTCTTTAAAAGCCCAAATAATCAGTCCTAAACTAAGGAGAACCATAAAAATCCACCAGCCAGTTTTTCGTTGATATTGTGGTTTCTCTGGAAATGACCATTGGGCCCAAATTTCTCCGTATTCTCCTTTACCTAAAGATTTTAAAGTTTCTTTTTTAGGCATAGTTTTATCAAAGTTGTTTAAAGCGGTGGGGGTGGGATTCGAACCCACGGTACCTTTTCAGGTACAACAGTTTTCAAGACTGCCGCTTTAGTCCACTCAGCCACCCCACCTTTTGGCTAAAAGATAATAATAGGGAAAGGTTTTATAAAAGAATTCAAAGAACCTTCTCTTTGGTTTTTTTATTTCTAAATTATAACTCATTTTTTCTAAAAGGGAAACTATTTTTATTGGATTTTCCTGAGCTGTCATTAAAATCTCTCCTTTTTCTTTTAAATTTAGATCAATTAAGATTATGGTTCTTTCGCTATCTTGGCAATATTTTTTACTATCAAAAATATTAGAGGTATAGATCAAATCAAATCTTCTTCTAAAAATTTTCAGAGCTTTTTCGAAATCAGTGTTAAAAAGAAAAAAATTATTGATTCTTTTTTTAACTTTTGAAAATTCTTTTTGATTTATCAAATAGGGTAACCAATCTTTCTTTTTGAGAAAAAACCAACTTTCGCCATAAAAAAACTTAGATTTTTTTAAAGTAGAGAAAATATTTCTTGGCAAGCCTTCAAAAAGGTAATCAAAAAATTTTTTGGCTAAAGAGGAAAGACTGCTTCTAATTTTTTCGAAATAAATTTTTGAATTTTCTTTTTTTGCTTCAAAAAAAATTTCTTTAAATTCTTTAAAAGAAAGGTTTTTCAAAGCTGAAATTTTAAATTCGACCCAAAGACAAGCTAGCGGACGATGATCTACACCAATGACTAATTTGGCTCCTTTGGTTAAAAAATAAATTAATTGATCACCGCTACCTAAAATAGAAATAATCTCTTTATTTTTAAAAGAAGTTAAATGACCAATTTCTTCTAAACTCTCATTGGTAAAGGCCCAAACTGGATAACTTTTCCTCGTAAAAATTTTTTCCAAATCGATGCCGCCAAAAAAATCATAAACTTGGTCCTGAGAAATTGTCTGGGCAAGATTTAAAAATTTTTCTTCCATTTATTTTTACTCTTCGTAGTAAGTTTATATTTCAATTAAAAGTCTAAAGCCTAAAATTGTACTCCAGTAATCTGGCGGATCCCAACCACAGATGCTTAAGGAATTACTACCTCCGGAAAGACATTCACCAGTAGTCAATCGATCAGCAAACCATTCCCAGGTTTCAGTTTTCCCCCATTGGGGATAAAAATAATTAGCTAAAAAATTCCACTCGATAAATCTCGGAAGTCTTATTTTCGCCGGTGGAATTTTTAGAAAAAGACTAATTTCTGGTTTTAAAATTTCTTCTATCTCTTGCCAGGAAAGGGTAAAGCGAGAAGAAAAGCCGTTCTTTTTTAAAATTTCTTCCAAAAAATCATCGGGATATTTTTGTCTAGTTATTTTTTGACAACATTTTTTGAGATCAATTTTAAATAATTTTAAAATTTTTGTTGATAAATCATTTTTTGTTAACCAAAAACAACTTTTCTTTGGTTTATCTCTTCTTTCTATAAAAATCCACTGACCAAACAACTGATCAGCACTTTTAGGTAATCTTTCTTTTTCAATTAATTGGTAAAAAATTGGCGAGGGTTTTTCCTGCCAACCAAAAAAATTTTCTTCTTGCGTCAGTTTTATTTTGGGCAAAAAGTGAAGGTCAAAGCCAAGGCGATCAAATTTTTCAAAATCCTCTTGAGAAAGATGGAGAGGAGGAAACGAAAATTCAGGATCAAAAAAGTCTTTCAAAGATTGCTTTTCTTGCACCAAGATTTGGGAAAGATTCATAGATTTAAAAGCGGAAGGAGTGGGATTCGAACCCACGCGAGGAGTTTTTACCCCCTCGAGAGTTTAGCAAACTCTTGCCTTAGACCACTCGGCCATCCTTCCTTATCATCTATCTATTATTGTTAATCTATCATTTTTTTGACAAAAAGTCAAATTTTTTTTAGAATAAATAACAAATTTAATATGGATCTTAAAAGCCCAATTTCTCAGATTCCAAAAATTGGCAAATTAGCTGTTAAAAGGTTAGAAAAACTTGGCTTAAAAAGGGTAGAAGATATATTTTACCATTTCCCTTTTCGTTATGAAGATTGGAGTAAAATTCTTTCCATTGCCGAGTTAAAGGCCAAAGGTTCTGGCACTATCCAGGCAAAAATCAAAACCATTAAAAATCGTCAAACGCCAAAAAAAAGAATGGTTTTAACTGAAGCACTTGTTTCTGATTCAACTGACTCAATAAAAGTGGTCTGGTTTAACCAGCCATTTTTAATTAAGATTTTAAAACCCGGTCAAGAAGTTTTTTTGGCAGGGAAAATTGATTATGATGAATCGTTTGGCTTGCAACTTATTTCGCCTTCTTATGAATTTCCTAAAAAAGAAGGTCTAATTCATTTAGGCAGATTGGTCCCTATCTATCCTACCACTGAGGGCCTCTCACAAAAACAAATTCGTTTTTTAATGAAACAAGTTTTGCCTTTAGTTGATCAAATTCAAGACTTTTTGCCCGATGAAATAAAAAGAGATTATCAATTAATGTCTTTACCGCTGGCTTTAGAGCAAATTCATTTTCCTGCCAGTGAAAATTTACTCGCTAAAGCAAAACATCGTTTAAAATTCGATGAATTATTTTTAATTCAGCTTCAAGCTCAGATGATGAGAGAAAAATTGAAAAAACAAAAGGGACTAAAAATGACCATAAAACTTGAAGAGATAAAAGAGTTTATTAAAACATTACCTTTTATCTTAACTCAATCTCAAAAAAAATCTGCTTGGGAAATTTTAAAAGATTTAGGAAAATCTACGCCTATGAATCGATTACTTGAGGGCGATGTTGGTTCAGGTAAAACTGTAGTCGCGACGATAGCCATTTTAAATGTCATTTTAAATAATTATCAGGTTGCTTATTTAGCACCAACAGAAATTTTAGCCTCTCAACATTTTGCTAATATTTCAGAACTTTTCAAAAATTGGCCAATAAAAATTGGGCTTTTAACGCGGGGAAAAACAGAAATGAAAATAAAAAATAAAAGAAAAAAAATAAAAAAAGATGAACTTTTGGAAAAAATTAAAAAGGGGGAAATAGATCTCACTATTGGTACCCACGCCCTTCTTCAAGAAGGTGTGACTTTTAAAAAATTAGGTCTAATTATTGTCGATGAACAACATCGTTTTGGTGTTGAACAAAGAGCCAAGCTCACACGCCAAAAGGTTTTGCCACATTTTCTCTCGATGACGGCCACACCCATTCCTCGTTCATTAGCTTTAACTTTATACGGCGATTTAGATTTATCAATGATTGAAGAAATGCCCCCTGGCCGCAAGAGAGTCGAGATTAAAATTGTCAAACCAGAAGAAAAAAAAGAAACCTATGAATTTATTCGGCAAGAAATAAAAATAGGTCGTCAGGCTTTTGTTATTTGTCCATTAATCGATCCTTCTGACAAGTTAGGTGTTAAATCAGTCAAACAGGAGTATGAAAGATTAAAAAAAGAAGTTTTTCCGGAGTTAAAATTAGCTATCCTTCATGGCAAAATGTCTGCTGCGGAAAAAGAAAGAACGATGAGGAACTTTATAAAAAATAAAATTAAAATTTTAATTTCTACCAGCGTCGTTGAAGTAGGCATTGATGTACCTAATGCTTCAATAATGATCATTGAAGGGGCAGAAAGATTTGGTCTGGCTCAGCTTTGGCAACTTAAAGGTCGGGTCGGTCGAGCCGAACATCAATCTTACTGTTTTCTTTTCTCAGAAAGTTATTCCGAAAAATCTCATCAAAGACTCAAAGCTCTTCTTGATGCCAAAAATGGCTTTGAATTGGCTGAAAAAGATTTAGAAATGAGAGGACCGGGAGAAATTTTTGGTAAAGAACAGTCTGGCTATTTAGCAATTCTAAAAATTGCCAAACTTTCTGAGACAGAAATTGTTAAAGAAGCTCGAGAGGCATCGGCGAAAATTCTCTCTTTTGATCCTGAATTAAAGAAATTCCCTCTTCTTCAGAAAAAAATCAAAGAGATGACCCAAATTGTTCATTTAGAATAAAACTCCCCGTCTTAATTTTTATAACGATCGTTATAGATTGTAAGACGCGAGAGATTGGAAGATTTTTGGTAATTGAGGATTGACTAAAAGAGATCTAATACTTCTGATAAATTTCTTACTTCAATTATTTTTAATTTTTGACTTTTAATTTTTAATTTTGAAACTGGTTTGATAATTTTTTTAAATTCTAACTTTTCTGCTTCCCTAATTCTTTTTTCTTCCTGAAAAACCTGCCGAATTTCTCCGCCTAAACCAACTTCACCAAAAACAGCCAAGTCTGAATCAATGGCTTTGTTTTTATAAGCAGAAATAATGGCTAAACAAACAGCCAAATCAACAGCCGGTTCTTCAACTTTCAGACCACCAACAACATTTAAATGAATATCATAATTGCCCAAAGGTAAACCTAATCGACGCGACAAAACAGCAATTAAGAGTTGGGTTCGATTAAAATCCAGACCAATTGTTCTTCTTTGTGGATAACCAAAAGAGGTTTTTGCTACTAAAGCCTGGACCTCAACTAAAAAAGAACGACCGCCGGCCAAAATGGCAGCAATAACTGAACCGGGATTCTTTTCTTCTCTTTGTGATAAAAAGGCAACGGAGGGATTTTTAACTTCAACCAATCCTTCTTCTCTCATCTCAAAAACACCGACTTCGTTAGTTGAACCAAAACGATTTTTTGCTGCTCTTAATAGACGAAATTGATGATAGGGATCGCCCTCCAAATAACAGACTGTATCAACTAAATGCTCTAGGGTTTTTGGCCCAGCAATAATCCCCTCTTTAGTGACATGGGCGGTTATTAAAATCGAAATTTTATTTTTTTTTGCCACTTCTAAAAGTTTGGCCGTTGAAGTTCTCACCTGGCTAATACTACCTGCCTCAGAATTAATCAGCGGAGAAAACATTGTTTGGATTGAATCAATAATAGCTAAAACTGGCTTTTCTTTTTCTATCGTCGCACAAATTGTTTCAATATTTGTTTCACCTAAAAATTTCAAGTTTTTTGTTTTTAAACCTAAACGATCAATTCTCATTTTCACCTGCTCAGCTGATTCTTCGCCTGAAATATATAAAACTGAATTTTGACTGGCACCGCGTAGGGTACCGGACAACCCTGAATCCAACGTGGTTCGGGGTTGAATTTGCTCGGCTATTTGTAAAACTAAGGTGGATTTCCCAATACCCGGCTCACCACCTAATAAAATGACACTGCCAGGAACAAAGCCGCCACCCAAAACTCGATCTAACTCTTCAATTTCTGTCTTGATTCTTGGCCAATCTTCAGTTTTTATTTTTTCAAATTCAATAACTTCACCTACTTCACCGAAATTTTTGCCTTTTGATTTTTGATTTTTGATTGCGCGCTCTTCAAGTACACCCCATTCACCACATTCCGGACATTGGCCAAACCACTTAGGAAACTGAGAATCACATTTTGAACAGATGAAAATTGTTTTGGATTTAGACATAAATTTATAGCTAATTACAATCACAGCCATTTATTTTGCCTATACTGACATGAATGTGACTGTAATGCCCTGAACAAGCTGGTGTCTTGGGGGTATAACAGATAAAAGCTTTTGGTTGGCATTCTTTAATAGCCTCGATAATAGTTTCAGGCGAAACTTCTCCTTGCGCCCAAACATCTAAAGCATAAGATTTGCCCGAACACTTTCGACCACCATAATGGCAAGAATTTAGACTGTGACTACAGGGTGGTTTTTTATAATTAGCTGGCAGACAATTTGAAATACCGGCCGTATCAGAAATGCTCGTAATCGTTGCTTTCTTCCCACCTGATTTTGTTTTAATTTTATTACCCGTACAATTCATAAAGCTGGTTAAAACATCAGAAGCGTCACTAGTTTGATTTTTAACAGTCAATGAAGAAAATTTCCACAATTCTTCTTCAACAAATTCGCCTGGCTTAGCTGGCGGTGGTTCATAATCAACTTCAATTTTCTTAATCATCCCAATAGTAATCGGTTTAAAAATGGTTAGGCGGGGGTCAATTAAAGATAAAATCTGGTGGGTTAATAAGATAAATATCAAACCAGTGACCGCATAGGTAATACCCTTTTTGGCTTCGGAAATTTTTGGTGCTTCACCGCCGGCAATCAACCAACGGACACCGTGAATCATAATCATCACTACCGCCAAAATGGCAATGGCGCCAACCGACCATTTATAAATGGCAATTAAATACTCACCAATCCAGGGAATTTCATAGACCCAGCGGGCGCATTTTTCTGGTGGACAGTCTTCAGGCATAACATCTGGATCTTTGCATTCAGCGCATTTTTTTATTTTCTCTTCTTCAGTCGTGAAACCATGAAAGCCGGGAATATTAATTTGAAGTTCTGGAGGTTTTAGAGGTGTTTCTTTAACCGGTGGCGCCTCACCCTCCATATATCGCTTAGTAACCCCGCCGGCCTGACAATAGCTTGTTTCTTGACAGGTTTTGCCTGGATTAATTTTTAAATTGGTATAGCCGTGTTCACTACGCCAGGCAGTACAGCCACCACAATCTTCAACCTCATAACAAATAATCACTCTATCGGCCGGTCGGGTAGCAGCACAACAACAAACAGCCAAAATCTCTTTTGGTACCAAAATAAAAAAAACCACCCAAAAGAATATTAAAATAAAAATTTTTTTACTCTTTATCTGCATTTTTTATCTATTTTCTTTTATTTTTTATTTCAATCTAATGTATCTCAATCTCCCTAAATCTTGATCAACAAAATAAAGAAGTGATTCATCAGAAGAAAGAAAAACTTTTGAAACATTATAAGCGCCAAAAGCGCCTTCAGCTAAAAAGGTACTTCGGCCGGTCCGTAAATCAATTTTATAAAAATCATCTTTGACGTTAGCGGCTAATTCTGGAACCAAACCTGCTCCCTGTGGTAAATTTCTCGGCACTGCACAATAAGCAAAATTTTCTGATTGATCAATGGTACATTTATGAGCCCAAGTTTGCAGGCCTAAATTAATTTTTCCACGACCCATCTGATCACCTGAACCACCAACAACATAAAGAGTAGGATTATAATTTGTTTCGTCAGAATAAACAGAGTATAAAATTTTATTGCCTTGAGGAGACCACTGCGGTTCAAAACCACGACCGTCCACAATTAAAGCTGGAAAGTTTTCTCCATATTTACCGATTAATAAAATCTCTTGTTCAAAAGCACCACGTGGATTGCCGGTGGCGGAAAAGGCAATGACTTGATTATTTGGCGAATAAGAAACAATAACTTTATCTTGATTCTCGCCCATATGTTCAATGGCTTTGCCGCCAGTACCATCAGGATTGGCCACAGCCAACCAACGATCTTCTGGATATTTTGAATCAGTTTTAAAGGCAATTTCTCGACCGGTCGGACTAAAAGAAAATTCATACCACTCCTTGGGCAATGTAACTTGTTTCTTCTTCTGAAAATCGTACATAACTTTGAAACCATCAGGAAATTCAATGATGGCTTTATCTTTAACTGGTGACCAAGTAATTTTCTCAGCGTTCGGAAAGGTTTGATCGGTTAAAAGTTTCTTTGTCCCATCAGGGGCAACTTCATAAAATTTACCAGTTTCTTTTTGGTAATAAAGGCTTGACTGGCCGTCACGGGCTAATTCCGCGTCTTGAACTTTTTCCTCAGAAACCGGATAAAACCAAGTGGGCCCACCTTTTGCCACTTCAGAAATCTCTTCTACTTCCGACGGTACTTCCGGAGTTGGTACTACAGTTGGTACTTCTTCTGGCCATTCGGTCAAAGGTAGTCCTAATCTCTCTCTCTGATCATAAGTCATCTTTTCCCAATCTTCGCGACTAACTGGCAAACGGGTCGGTACTTCGGTTGGCGGCGGAGTTTCAACAACTGGCGGCCCTGGCACTGGTTTAAAGAAAGTAAAATACAAGGCCAGAGCAATACCTGTTGCCACTAGAACAAAACTGAGAATAATTAAAAATTTTTTCATACAAATTTAATTACCTACATTCATATTTTTCAATACAACCGCTAGGGGTTTGAGGTGGGTTCGAACAATTAACTTTTTTGTTATTATAAATAGGATTAGTAATGTTGAAAGGTCTATATTCTTCTTGTGGGTACATTACTTTTAAACATCTTGAATAAGGACATTGGTCTACTGGAGGTGGACAAATCTGACAATTTTTAATTATCTGACCTCCTGTTGAGGAAGTGCTCATACATAATTCTCCTGTATTCTTGTTTTGGCTATCTGTAACACAAGTTTCACAGGCTACATATTTGCCCTCGGTAATTGTACAAGAACAAATGGGCGGGGCTTGATTTGCCTCAACTACCTTAATCGAAGTAGAAGCAGTAACCGTTTCATATGTTTTCTTAGAATAAATATAAACCTCAACCTTATACTCGCCAAGAAAATAAAATGGATCGTTATTGTTTTTTGTTTTTATAAATTTTTCAGTACTAAGTTTAATACATCTCATACTGGTGGCGGTAGCGTCAGGCGGAGTAGGAGATCCTGACGATTCTTGAATAGGTTTACAATCAGCATTTTCATCTGTTGAAACTGTAAAATTAGAAGACCATGCTGTATTAGGTAAAGGAGGGGTAATTTTAACCCACTGGTTACCGTCAACGTTGGGATCAGCATCTCCTAATACCCAACTTATTTCCTCTAAATGCACCCCTGCTTTTGGCACAATCTCCACAATTAAAGAACCTTGACTATCATGACCTTGAATAAATATGTTTTGTTCTGAACCCCTCCCACCGAATACTTTCACGTTAACACCAAAACCTTTCATCTCGCTTCTGATAATCGTTGGTATTTTAAATGTACTCAAATTAACCAAGGCCGGATTAATTAAGTTTAGTAGAGAAATAGCTAAAAGGATTAAAACTAAACCAATTATGGCTGACATCATCTGTTCGCGTGCTTTTTGAATGGCTGGAGGATTACCAGCCGCTAAAATCCATTGAATTCCAGAAATCATAATCATCACCACTGCCATAATGGCAATGGCAATAACTGACCACTGATAAAAATTCCGAATATATTTGGCTAAAAGAGAAACCTTTTCCTCTTTTTCGCCTAAAGGATACTCTTTACCTGCCTTAAACTCTGGTGGAATGCCAATTTGTGATCGAAATTTAACTGCTTGAGCAAGGACGGGTAAATTAGAAAATAGAAAATAGAAAGTAGAAAGTAGAAGAATAATCAGAAAAATGTTTTTTTTGTTTTGGAAAAAGTTTTTCATATCTTGCGTCTATTCCGCCTCAAGACCAGGCAAACCTGCTCCCGCTTTAATATCTGCTTCAGTGCCTGGTCTAGGCGTTAATCTTGATTTTTCTCCAGCTATATCTTTAGCTGTTTTTTGTTGAGCAGCTGGTGGTTTCCAGCCACAAATAACTTCCAAATCTTGACCTCCCTCATCATATTGTTTCTTAATTTCTTGAAAGGCGGATGGATCTTGCTCTTTCAATTGAGCAAGTTCAGGGCAAACTTCTTCGCCGCCGCCCGAAAGAATTATTAAGATAGCGACGCTGATTAAAATACCTAAGACAATCGGTCCCCAAATAGGAAAGGTTTTAATCAAAACTGCCCCGACAGCTTTACCAACGACTAAAAAAACCTTTTTCGCCGCCGTGACAGCGGCTTTTTTCACTGCTTTTTTAGCTGGCTCAACAACAGCCTTTTTCAAGGCTTCTTTGGCTTTTTCTTCAGCTAACTCTCTTGCCAAATCTTTTTCCTCTTCTTGTTCTTCTTGTTGTTCTTCTCCGCTAGGCATAAAAATAATTGAAAAATTAAATCTCAAAGGGCAAAAAGAGAATGTTGGGCGTAAGGTTAAATTTAATTTTGAATTTTGGATTAGATTTTGAGGTCTTCATTTTGGATTTTAAATTTTAGCTACTGCCAAACAACTCTGTCGACTTTCCACTCTTCTCCTTCTTTAATTATTTTTAATTCTAGGGTCTGATAAAAGACCCTGGCTGGCTGGTTGTCTTTGACTTCTTCTCTCTGTGTCGAAATGAGATATTCGGCTTGATTTTCAGAAAAACTTTTTTCCTCAACATTTAAAACTTTTGTTGTAATTCCATAAAACTCTTTAATTGTTTCTCTCTCTTTCTGACGAATGTAATTTTCTGTTTCTTGCCAGAGACGCACTGACATTTCATTTTTTAAATCTTTTAAGTTTTGGAAATTGACATCGGTAGAAAAAGAACCATATCTTTCAACAAAATTCCGCGCCTTCAATTTTAGTTCATTTTTCAATAAAGTTAATTTTTCCTCTTCGGTTAATTCTCTGGACGGTGTAATTTCTTGATTAAGTATTAATTCTTGATTCGTGACAGGAGGCGCTTGATTAAAAGCTGGTTGTTGAATGTTTGTCGCTGGACTTTGACGCTGACTCGAAAGAAAAAACAAGATTCCACCCAGAGCAATCAAGATAACGATAATGATAATAACTTTCTTCATAATATTTTAAAGATTTCAGGTTTAAGATTAAACTGAAAATTTTGTATTTACTCAAGAAATATTTTTTAATTTTGCTTCTGTTAAATACTTTTTGGCATGAGCTATTTTAAAATGATATACCTTTTCTCTAATTTCCCTTTGTACCCTTTTAATCTGCAACCTTCAATCTTTAACTTAAGGCTCTGTCTCTAAACCTTCCGCATATTCTCTTTTTGCTTGCTCAATTTCTAAAAGTTGACGTGGGTCAGAAGTAATAAGCTGGTCTTCAGTATAAGAAGCAACAACCTGCATAGCCGCATGTCTAGCCCCGGCAAAGAAAATTCCCTCACCCACTCCACATTCTAAAAGTAAATATTTTTCTCCCTCTGTTAACATAAAAGTTTTTGCAACAATATCAATAGCCGCCGGTGTTTGTTTGAAAAGAATTCTTAAGGCTGAATTGGTGACAATGGCTCGGCCGTAGTCAGAAACAAGAAAATCATTAACATCTTGCGTAATAGTCGTCACTCCTAGATAATATTTTCGACATCTTTTGACTAAAGAAAAGATAAAGCGGGCCGAATCTTCATGTTGCATTAACCACCAAGCCTCATCAATAACCAAAATCCTTTTTTTTAGTTCTGAGCGGACAACGTTCCAAATATAATTAACAATGGTATAAATAGCCATTGGCCTTAATTCGTCTTCCAAATCACGAACAGAGAAAACGACCAATTGATTATCAAGCTCAACATTGGTTTGATGATTCAAAAGGCCAGCAAAGGTGCCCTCGGTATATTTTTTTAATCGTTGTGCTAGATTTTCGCCACCAGCCATTCCTTCCAAAATCTCTTGAAGGTCAGAAAGGGTTGGCATTTCCACTTTATTTAAATCGCAGCCCGGAACAATATCTTTTTTGGCATAAGTCTCTAATAAAGCCCGGTCAAGTAAAGAATCTTCCTCAGGGGTGAAAATTTTTTGTCCCTTCTCTCCGGGTACGCCGATCATAATTTTCAATAAACCTTTTAAAACAACAACGGCCGAGCGAATAATATCAGCGACTTTTAACTCTACACCTCTTTTTGGTCGAGGTAAATCAAAGGGATTAATTTTGCTCTCTGAAGCCAAGGAAACATCAATGTAGGTACCACCTACCGCTTCAGATAGATGTTTATATTCTCTTTCCGGATCAATAATAATAACATCAATACCCATCATCATTGAACGCAAAACCTCTAATTTAACACAATAACTTTTCCCTGCCCCTGAAGTGGCAAAAATGACTGAATTATAATTTTCTAAGGAAAAACGATCAAAAAGAATTAAACTATTATTATGACGATTAATGCCGTAAAGAATACCACGATCAGAGGTAACATCAGCGGAAATAAAAGGAAAAGAAGAGGCACAGGGCGAAGAGTGCATATTAAAAGCAATCATTAACTCGTCATTACCTAATGGGAGGGTCGAGTTGAATCCTTGTTCGGCTTGGTAAAAAACTCTTTTACTATAAACCAGTTTTGAACCGAAAATGCCCTCGATTTTTTCCGTTAGTAAATCCAAGTCCTTTAAAGAATCGGCATAAAGAGTGACGTATAAAGCAAATTGAAAGAAATGTTCCACTCCTTGAGTTAAATCGTCTCGCAATTTCTCAATATCCCTTAGAGCTGTTTCTTTAATCGGATCGCGCGGTAAGCCTTTTTCTCTTTCCATTTCAATTTCAGCATAGAGAATGCCGACTCTTTTTTGTAATTGTTTTAAAATAATCGAGGCGTGTACCGGGTAAAAAAACATAGCAATATCCATCGGCGCGTTAAAATTGATAATTGGAGCAAACCAACCAATGGCAATATATCGGGGATAGGCAGTGACAAAAAGGGTGCGAACATATTTGTTACCTAAAATCAAATGATCAGGGGTCACTTGCATAGCCGCCGGAGCGATTAAATCGCGAACAGAAACTAGGCCCTCCTGTAAAGCCCTTTCCATTTCAATCATTTCCTTGTCCTTCATTTCTTCTTCCGTTTCTTTTCTTTTTTTCTCTTCCGGCGAAAGTCTTTCTTTTTTTAGTATTTCTGCTTTTTCAATTTTCGATGGCTCAAAGATCATAAATTTTATAGCTCAACTTTTAATTCTTCAATTTTACTCATTTTTTGATTAATTGACTCGGTTGGATTATAGATATTATAAAACAATTCAATTAAACTTTGTGTGTCTAAAGGCACGGCATTAATACCCATGCTCGAAAGACCGGAAATAACAAAATCAACCTTTTTAAAAAGCTCAGCTCGATATCTCTCAAATTTCTCTCTTTTCATTCTAATCAAAGAGGGCATTCTAAAAACATCCATCAAACGATCAGTAAATTTTCTTGATTTGTCGCCGGCCGGATTATAAGCAACGACGATAAAAAATTTCCTCGTCATAATGTCGCCCAACTGAACCAGCTCTTGGACATAACTAATGTAATCTCTCATTTGGATTTTTAGTAATTCATTGGTTTGTTCCTTTTCTCTTTGTTTTAATTCTTCAAGATATGGTGCGATATTTAGTTTTCTTGATTGAACAACAATTTGAATTGGCCAATCCAAAGAATTTAGAAAATTAACATAAGCAGAAATAACGGCTTTTTGCTCCTCTTCGGATTTAAGAGCAAAATTAACCGAGGAACAAAGTAAGACCGCTCTTAAAGTACCGTCTCGTAAAATAACGCAATCGTTTCTAATGCCAGAAATATCTAAATATTTCTGAGTTGAAACAGTGATTTTTTGTCTGGCTATTTTAGATCTCATAGATCTTTAATACAAAAATTAAATCTCAAAAGTCAAAATGTAATTTAAAATGTAAAATTATTTTTTTGATTAATTTTGAACTTTTGGTTGTCATTTTATATTTTAAGGTTGGATTTGAAATTTTCAAAATATAAATTTACTCTTCCCTGGCTAAGCCACCGGTATCAACTAAAATTGATAGATCAGAAAGCCGACCCCGCGGTAAAGTTTTCTTAATTTCTGGCGGCGCTTCTTCTTTTTCTTTTTTAAGAACGATTTCTTTTTCGGGAATGATCTCTTTTCTCCAAACCCGAACTTTTGGCCTTTGAAAAAATTGTATAAGATTTAATAAAAAATAGTGAAAGGGGCGACCATTAATTTTGACAAAAGTAAAAGAACCAAAAAATGGACAAATAACAAAAAGAAAAACAACGACAAAAATCCAAAAATCTAAGAGCTTAAAACAAAGAAAGGTTATACCTCCAGCAAAAATCAAAAGAATAAACTGACGTGGCGTGATCGGTCCAATAATTTTTGGCTCAATATCAATAAATTGTGGAACAACAAACTGCATATTCGCTTTGCTCAAATTAAAGGTTAAAAATGAAAAACTAAAAACGACAACTAAAAAGTGAAAATTATCCTTTACCCTTACGATAAACTCTTCTTTTAAGTTCAGTTTTAAATTTTTTCTTGTCGTTTTTCATTTTTAGTTTTATTGCCAACTCTTTAAATATCTCTCTTGTTCTTTTGTTAATTGATCAATCGTCACCCCTAAACTTTTAAGTTTTAGTTTGGCAATTTTTTGATCTAACTCTTCTGGTAGAGAATAAAGTTTTCTTTCTAAACTTTTAGCATTTTTGACTAAAAATTCTTGCGCCAAGGCCTGGCCAGCAAAACTTAAATCCATAACTTCGGCTGGGTGACCTTCAGCGGCAACTAAATTTAAAAGTCTGCCTTGAGCTAAAAGGTAAATTTTCTTCTTATTTGTCAAAGTATATTCTTCAATGAAGGGTCTAATTTCTTTTTTTGTTTGAGTAATTTTTTCTAAATCTTTTAAATTAATTTCGACGTTAAAATGGCCAGCGTTGGCTAAAATAACTCCATCTTTCATTTTAAAAAAATGTTCTTTTCGAATGACATTAAGGTTGCCGGTTACGGTCAAAAAAATATCACCAATTTCTGCCGCTTGATTTAAACTCAAAACTTCAAAACCATCCATTTTAGCCTCTAAAGCTTTTAAAGGATTAACTTCACAGACAATGACTTCAGCACCTAGACCTTTAGCTCTTTGACTTAATCCTTTGCCACACCAGCCATAGCCGCAAACGACAACTTTTTTTCCAGCTAAAAGAAGATTGGTTGCCCGCAAAAGTCCATCAATTGTTGACTGACCCGTCCCATAACGATTGTCAAAGAGATACTTCGTTTGCGCTTGATTGACGGCAATAACTGGGAAAGAAAGTTTTTTTTCTTTAGCCAAATTTTTAATTCTTATCACACCAGTGGTTGTCTCTTCAGAAGCGCCAATTATACCTTTAATTTTTTTCTTAATGGCGGTAGTAATCAAATCCGCCCCATCGTCAATTAATAAATTTGGTTTAAAAGATAAAACTTGATTGATAAAATTAAAATAATTTTTTTTATCTTCGCCAAAAAAAGCAAAAACTGGTATTTTAAAATATTTAACTAAAGCGGCAGCCACTTCATCTTTGGTTGATAGAGGATTAGAGGCGCAAAGAAAAATTTGAGCCCCAGCGGCTTTTAAGACCCGAATTAAATTAGCTGTTTCACTAGTAACATGGAGACAGGCGCCAATTTTATAATTTTTCAATGGCCTTCTCTGGGTTAAATCTTTAACTAAAATTCGTAAAACCGGCATCCGTTGAAAAGCCCAATCAATCAGTTTTAAACCAAAAGAAGCTAGCTTTAAATTTTTGATTTTATAAGTCATGGAAAGTTTTTTAATTTTTTCTTAATTTTAAAAATTACAAAAGCAAAAAATTATAAATTCTGGCTAAAATCTCAATTTCCTATTTAATTCGGCAATCCTTTCAAAATCTGCTAAACTCATTGTCTCTCTCCCTTGAGCAAGTCTTTCTTCAATCACTTCTTCTACTGACTTTTTCTTTGATAAGGCTTCTTCGCCAATTTCTAAATATAAATGATAAAGGGGGCTTTTTTGCCATGCCTGAATTGCTTCGGCTTTTTTGGTTAAAGATTCTTCGGCTAATAAATTAATTTTATTAAGAATAATCTGGCAAGTCTGCTGACCGCCCCATCTTTTTAAATCCATTAAAGTCATTTCTTTTATCTCTTCAACTGGTCCTAAGGCTTTCGGATAACTGCTTACGTCTTCTACTATCTTTTCTTCGCTCAGCGGTCGCTTAATTTGAATAGGCACTTCTTCGACGGTTTCAGTTAAAGGCATTTCTTCAAACTTTTCTTTTTTTATTTCTGACTCCTCTCTTGTGGCAACAGGTTGGATTGGTGTTTCTAATTCTGGAAAACTCGGGACAATCGTGCCGCCATTAAATTTCTGTTTCAATTTTTCGTCAATTTTTGTTTCTTGATCTGGCTCTGGCGTGTCCATTAATTTAGCAATAGATGGAGGAATCAGTTCTTTCACTTTCTCACTTTCTGGTTTTGGTTCTTCAAGAGGTATTTCTTCAACGATTGACCCCTTAATAATTTCTGCTGGCGTTAGAAATCCTTCTGCCAGACCTGGCTTCTTTTCCATAGTTTGAGCAAGAGAAGTTGCTTCTCTTGGCCCATAAAATTTAACTTTAAACTCTTTTAGTAGGTTCATTATTTCCTTGGCTTTTTCTGGAACTAAACCTAAGCCACCAATTTTTTCTGGCCGAGTTAAAATTTCTTCGGTCTCAAAATCTTTTCTTATTTCTTTTAAAAAATTAAGACAAATATTGGTAAATCTTTTCTCTAAAATTTCCTCCATAAAACTCAAGCCGGTTTTTTCTTTGACTTCTTTAATTATCTCGTCGGGGTTTAACCCATAGCCCTTAATCTCTAGTTCCGGCTTTGGCACTGTTTTGACCTCTTCAACCGCCTTGGCCAATTCTAGCTCATCTTTGCCAATTTCCATTTCCTCTTCTCTTTCTGGTTGCTTTTCACTTTTTACTTCTGATTCTTTAGTTAGATAGTCTATTACTTCATTGAAAATTTTTTCCGCTAAATCTTTTTTTAATTCAGCTGCTTTTTCCGGGCTTAGACCAAAATTTTCTTGACAAAATTTTTCACTCTCTGACCAGGCAATATCTTTAATCATCAATCTCACAACCAACTTGGCTAATGGCAAATTGTATTTTTTCTCAATTTCCTCTAATAATTTAACCTTTTCTTCAGAAGAAACCGCTTCTTGAAGTTCGTAAGGTAATTTTTTAAATTGTTCTAAATAATTATCCATTTTAAAACTGACCCAATTATTCCAGTCAACATCCAATTATTAAATCCCAAAACTCAGGCATTGGTCATTGAAGGTTAAATTTTAAAGATTATTTGAAGTTTGTGATTTGGTGTTTGGATTCTGAGAAAATGTTTCACTTTTTTCCTCTTCAAGGTATTTTTTTTCGAGAGGGTTCGGTTTCATTGAACGTTCTTCGGGCCCTGTTCGATCTTCTTGTTCTGTCTCTTCATTTTTTTCAATTAAAGTGGGCTTGCTCCAAGGCGGAACTTCTTCAATGGGCGGCAAAGAGACAATGGTCTCGCCTTGCGAAATAACAAATATTGTCTTTTCTGGCCAATAAACGATAAGGTCTTGAGAATAGGCACTAGGAAAAAGAGAGCAGGTGTTAACATAATCATAAATTTTAATCAATTCTTCAATTTTCTCTTTTTCTTGAGGGGAAAGTGAATTGATGTTTGGACTATTAGTTAAATACTCTGTTCTAGCTAAAGCTCGGTCCGGTTTTTTTTCCAATCTTGTCTCGTAATCAATAAGCCAATTTTTAATAGTCGGGGGGAATGTTCCTCCTTTTTCTAAAACAATTGGCCGCTTAGTGATAACATTTTCATTTTCTTTCAAAGCCTTGCTTATCTCCATTCTTAAAAGTTCATGTTCGATAAAAGGAAGTTGGCTAAATTTATAACGAATCAGATCAAATGGTCGAAGGGAATCAAAGGGGAAATTAAGTAGAACCTTAAAATGTTCTTTAATCAGTCTTACTATTTCTTCTCTATTCAAAAAACCAATAGCGATAAATTCGAGTTGAGGAATAATTTCCTTATAAACTTCTCTTAAAGAAGGATCTTCAGCTGTCTTTTCTTTAATTTTTTGAGAAAGTAAAAAGGCATCCCTTGAATTGAAACGTCTGATCATTTCGTTAATCTCTTTTTTTAATTCTTCAATAAAAGAAGGGGTTTTCAATTGGAGAGAGGAAATTGTTGTTAAATCTAACATAGAAATAGACAAAATTTAATATTACACTCATCTCTAGGTAACAAAGCGAGCTGCTTTTAATCTAGCCATATATGCTTTCATGGCCTCAACTTGTTTTAAGACATCCTGAATAGTAGGCAAATAAGGGCTGATAAATTTATATGGTTGAGCCATCATTTGAGCGATTAAATTATTAAAATCTTTTTGAAACTCTAAAGAAGCAGTAAGTTTAGAAATAACATCATCTCTCATTTCATTTGGACGTTCAAAAAATGACTTTTCGGCATTAACCAAGAAAGCAATATTCAAAGGATTAAGACCCCTCATATTGCCATACATATCTTCTGTAGCAAAAAGCCCAGGATGGGCCCGTTGATACATCATCCGCTGAGACATATTTTTGACTTTACCTACTATCTCATTAATTGTTTCCTGGCTAAGAGTGATGTCGAAATTTCCTTTCTGATCAATGTACATTCTGAAAGGAGAAAATTCTAATTTTCCTCTCACTGGATTAAGTCTTGAAATAGCATAACCCATATGAGGGGCTCCATGTTCTAAACTGATCATCCCAATCATATTAGCAATTTTCGCTGCCACACCCTCATCTTTAGCTGCCATTAAAGAGATATTTTTCACCATTTCTCGTATAAAAACAGGGTTCACCTCTCCTTTAGTTTTAGCTGTTCTGATTAACTCTTCAATTTTTTCAGGCGTTATGGTGACTGGTTCAGTTTTCCCTGTTTTTTCATTAAAAACTTCGACTGTTTTCCCTAAATAATCTTGAGCCAAAAATTTCTTTAAATAAGGGGTAAATTTTTCTACCCAATCTCCTTTGAAAAGCTCATTTAAGTCATTGTTTTCCGCTAAAATCATAAGAGCAGCATTGGCTCGCGGCATATCGTTTCCTTTTAAAGCTGATTCAAGTTCATTTAAAGTAGCGTGGGTTTCTCCTAAAGTTTTGTTCTGTAATTCTTCTTTCTCTTCTAAAACTCTTCTCATTATTTCATTACCTTTAAAATCGGTTTGGTCTTTTCCCCAAGAAACCCACAAATTCATCAAGTCATGCAATTTACCCAATCGATCTGCTTCTCTTTTTCTGGTTCGACGAGCATTAAAATTCTGGATATCTTTTAGAAGAGCATCAAGGTCAAAAATAGGAATGTCAGGTGTTGCTTCTAAAGTAGCCGCAACATAACTTAATGGCAAGGTTATTTTTTCTGCTGCCCATTTGAATGCATCTTTACCAATCTGTTTTAAGACCTCTTCAGTTGTCATAGCTTTGGGTGGAATCAATTCAATTTGAGTTAAAAGTTTTGTCTTAAGACTTGCCCCTTCTTGCTCACTGAGTTTATTTTCTTTCATTAATTGTTCAAGAATGCTTCCTATTTGTTCTTTGACCTTTCGTCTATCCGTTAAAGAAATCTGACCAACTTTTAAATGAGGATCGATAATATTTTCAATTTGTTCAAAACTCTGACTTATTGCAGTTAAATTTGGATCTGCCTGATGAGCTTTTTTGATCTGATCAAGTTCATATTTAACTCCACCTCTTACGCCCCCACTAAAACGCGCGAGTTCTGCTTTAGAAAGAGGAGTAAAAATGGGAATATGTTTGGATAGTAAAATTTCTATTTGTTCTTTTTCTTGATCGGTAAACGATTTCTTCTGAGGAAGTTTCTCGGCGCCCGGCAATCTTCGTTGCGACATTTTACCTAAAAACTGATCAATAAGATCTTGAACTTCTTTTTGCGGTGCCCCACCTGCCCTCATAATTTCTTCTATTCTCCTTTTTATACCACTCTGATTAAATGCCCCTAGTTGGGCGTTGATTTCTTTTTCACTTAATCCTTTTCTAGTAAGCATACTTCTCAAAGCGCCAACTATCTCATTTATTTTTTCGACTACTTGTTCATTTTTCAAACCTTCGATGGTTTTGATATCTTTATCTATATTATCCTTTAATTTTTCTTTTTGTGTCGTCTCTAAATTACTGCTCTCAACAATCTTTTTTATCTGATTTTTTTCATCTGTCGTCCATCCGCCGTTTGTTCCTAATCTACTCTTTAAATTTTCTATCGATTGCCAGTCTTGCTCAGAAACCGCTCCTTTTAATAAATCCATTCCTTCGGTAACGGTCAAATCCTTTTCACCTTTCAGCTTAGCAAACTTAGCGGCCGTTTTTTTAACAAAAGCTGGAATTGGAGTTACCGACGCTTTCTCTGCCCATCCTTTCCATACATCAGCCACCCCTTTTCCTCCTTTTGTCAATAATGCTAAGGGGGTTTTAACAATAGCAGCGGCTAAATCAGTTGTAACTGGTCTAAAGGCTCTCATCGTTCTATCTTTTAACCCTTCTAACCTCCTGGCTGTCCATTTTGCTGCTTTTGTCGCACTTTTCTGTAAAAAGCTAATTCCTTTACCGGCTAAACTGGCCCCGGCCACACCGAGCTGTTGGGCGGCAACAAGGGCACCAATTAGCATGCCAATACCTAAAGCAAAACTGGCTAAAACATTAGATTGTCCAGAAACAGTTGGGCCAACATTGACTTTTCCTGGCTGTAAACCCATTCCTGTCGTGGGGTTTAAATTGCCTTGTTGCACAGCATAAAAGGCAAACCACAAAAAGAAAGCGAGAACCGGACCGACAATGACCTGATTAAAAAATTTATCCTGCCATTGTTTAGCGTATTTTTGACCACCAGGAATAACAAAACAAATAAAAGCTAAAGGAGAAAGAACAATCATAATCCAGAGGGCTATGATTCTCATAATTAAAAGAGCTAGAATAATAAAGGTGACAACGAGAGCAACAAACATCATAATACAAGCTAAAATCCATGCCCAAACTTTGTTCCAATCGTTAACTGTTACCGTAATCTCTTCACCTAAATCACCGAAAGTTTTCAGACCAAGAATTTCAGATAGGTTTCCGGACGCTATATCTTTAAAAGCATTAACAAAAGAAAGCATGATCACCTGGGCAAAATCAATAACCAAACCGCAAATCATTTTGGAAAAATTGACTAAAACGGCCATGAGCAAAACCGGAGCGAGAAGGGTTTTATAAGAATACTTTTCAATTTTCAAAACCGTAGCAAAGGCAATAACTAAGAGCATCAAGATAAAAAACATATTGGCCAAATCACGAAGAATCTCCCAGCCTTTATTAACGGCACTTGTTCTAAGAAAATTATTGTATTGGGCAATGCCGGTAATCCAATCAATAGTCCAGGTAACAAAAATACCCAAAAATCTAGCAATTGTCTCAAAAATTTTTGAAATGGCATCTTCAATAAAGCCAGCGAAGGTCGGTTGAACAATTAAAAAAATCCCTGTCAAAACAAAAATCAGACAGCCAAAAGTCAGCCAATTTTTTTTCTTTTTTAAATTCATTTGTTTTTTATCTATTTTTTTATCTTTTATCTATGTTTTATGGATTAAGAATAATCTGCCCGTCGTAGGGAACGCCGAAATTCGCTGGCGTAGACGTCCCTGGATTGCCGTCTGGATCAAGACAAGAGAAATCACCAGCATATGGTGTTGTTGGTGTTGAAGCTGAATGGGCACACCAACCCCAATTATCCTTAACATAGACCTTAGGTTGATAGGAACAACCATTCGGATTAGTACAGAGATAGGTATGAACAAATTCCCAATATTGATTTAAACAAGCATCTGGATCATCACCAAAAGAAAGAGGTAATCCATCTGTACCTTTTTTGCAAACTGGTTTTCTGTTTTTAGTAATCATATTTGAAGAACCGCTTCGAAAACCATCGCCCCAGTCAACGACAACTTCGCGTACCGGCATATAAGCTCCGTCTGCCCAGGCATAAAATCTTAAAGTGGCGGTATAAGTTTTACCGGAAATTAAGATGTTGCCACTCTCTTGATTACCAATAGTAATTTTGCCAACAGTTCCGCCGGCCGGGACGCCGGTACTAAAATTAACTGATTGGATTTGTGGCGACCTATCAGTAGGATGGAGGGAAGTATCGCTTCTTGAATCCCAATTATTCGCTATATTACCCGGAAGATAACTCAAGGTATTAACATCAAGATAAGACCAGGCATATGATTTAGGGAACAGTTTTTTTATGACAGCATCAGAGTCGTAAATCCCACCACTATAAAGATGACAAACTTCACCTTTGGAATCAATAATGTATTTTTTAGGCATTGTCCCTTGAAAACCGGTGGCGCCCCTCGGCAGACATTCATAACTGTAATCTAAAATGTCAGTCAGATTTCCATAAGGCACGTCTGTCCCTGGTTTCAGTTTGACTAAGTTGGTATTAACAACCGTTGGTAAATAAGGTTTATCATTAATTTTAACTAATTTGTTCGCCGCTTCTTTTAAAATAATTCTTATGCCGGTCAAGGCAGCAGCCCCATGACCAGCATCATCATCATTAAATTCAACTTTAAAACCTTTTAATTCCCCTTCTTTCTGATCAAAAATGGTTTGGACAAATAATCTTGCTTCACCATTTCCTTTGCCGGTAACTTCTTTTTCATATTTCTTTTCTTTAGTCGCCGGATCTTCATAAGGAAGGATAATTGTCCCTTGGTAGTCTGCACCAAACTTACAATCCCCAGGATTACTTTTATCTATCTTCCAATCAATTTCTATCCGATCAATCATATATTCATAAATTTTGCGATCTAAATAATAAAAATTATTTCCACTTTTGGCAAAATAAGAGGAGGAATAAAGATAAATAGCTTGAGATGGGCTACCTTTCCGTTGATCACCGCGGAAACAAGAAGCCATTTCTTTATCTGTTCCATCACATGCCCATTGTCTGGTAACACTTCCGTCCCTTTTTAATTCCTCACTGGAAAAGCCTAAATAATCTTGACAACAACCCCGACTATTATTATTTGAATCTTTTCTCCAACAAGACGCTCCTTCTGCCACATTAATCTCAGAGGCCGGTGCGAGATAAGCCTTAATTGGCAAATTAGCCCCACTTTTTAAGTGTAAATTAATTGTATAAATAATTGCCCCCCCCCACCCAGAGCCGTCTTCGTTAAATTCAAGATGAAAATTTCTTAAATAATTTTCCTGATCAAATTCAGCCTGAATAAAAAGACAGGATTTATTTTTATCCGGACATTCGTCGGCAAGACATGCCCCCCCCACTGGACAGGTTCCATTACTCTTGCAAACATAACCACTAGAATTTTGATGCGTAGCGTGTAAATAAGCTGCTCTTTTAAAATTATTTGGCCCAAGTTCTAAATCAAACGGTCCACAGCATTTATTACTACTACTGCAATCCACTGTGTTTAAATCCGAACAGGTAGTATTTTCCCAGCGAAACTTAGCCTTGACAATAATTTTTTGAATCTCTTCTCTTTTAATTTTTCTTTCTAAATAAGGAATGTACTTAGCTTGAAGAATGGTTCCTTCTCCGCCCTCCGCCAAAAAACAATAACCTAGATCTGTTTCTCCATAATTGGTGTACTCGGAACATTTATTACCATAATCACCCCCTAAATATAAAGGTTGAATCAAACGATCAGCAAAACAGCCCCAATTTCCACCCAATCTTTGACCCGGAAAACTAGAAGTCAGATTAAAACCGAGAGGGAAAAAAGTTGGTGCAAAACCGGAAATCTCAGCCGGACGGGTATATCTTTCATAGCCATACCATCTTCGATCCGAAGATGGAAAATAACCAGCACTGCGGACTTGGTTATAAGAATCTAAACCAGTTTCGACTTCACCGGGAAACCAGGTTAAACAAGCCTGTATTTCTTTTGGTTTTTCTAAATCCGGCTCTAAGCAATAGCCAGCTAAACCAATGTAATCAGTAATTTTTTTCATTGGCTCACATTTACCCTGATTATTTTTTCTTCCCTCATCAGTCCGTGTACAATCCTCACGAAAAGCAACGGCCATCCCATTCGGACAAGGAGGTGAACAACATTTACCTAAATCTTGAGGATTTTCCGCCTGGGTACAAACTTTAATTGATTCAACGTCCGTTTCTAAATTAAAATAATAGGTTGGCTCGCCTAAAACTGATTCTGCTTTTCGGTACGAACAAAGACAATTATTTCCCCCTCTTTCGGTACATAAATTTAGACCGCGATAAGTTCCTTCTACTTCGCGAGAAAAAGGAGAGGTATTTTCTGGATAAAGTTTGCAGGTTGGGGAGACAACACATTTACTCTGATAACAAACTTGTCCTTTTGGACAATCTTCATTCCGAGTACAAGTTCTATTACCAACGCCGTAATCAGTGGTTCCGCTCAGATAACTTAAAGCATAACCATTCGGATAATTTTTGGGTCTTAACATCTCCACCGGATAAAAATTGTAAAGAGAATAGCCGGAATAATCCATACCCGTCCAACCGAAATCGCGATTTTTGTATTTTTGTTCAGTCAAAACTTCTGGTGTCTCTGTCGAAACTAAGGTACATTGAGCACCGCTACCTTCACCAGTTTGTTTTTGACATCTTAAGAAATAGTCACAAATTTCTAAAAATCGTTGTTGATTCTCCTGCCAAACATATCTTTTTCCTGCACAATAAAGCCATTCACCGCAAACACGATCGCGACGGACTTTAAGAATTAAATTAGTGTCATTAGTATTTTGGCCTAAAGCATAACAGTAACGGCAATAATCGGTATTGGCAAAATTAGAATTTGTACAATTATCATCAGAATTAACAGGATTTCCTTGTCCATCTACTGGCCAAGGTTTTTTCGTACAATCAATTGGCGAAACAAGTCGGTGCTGATTAGCCTCACTTTTAGCATAAGTGGCAATAGAATTATAAATGGCACTTGGATCATTTTGGGCTTTAAATAAAACACAGCCTTCTTTTAAAGAAACCTGGCCACGACAAGAAGCTTTATCTAATTGATTGTTGTCTAAATAGTAATAAGGATCTAAAGGTTTAAATTCAATATCATCAAAATAAACTTCGCCAAAAGCCTCACAACATCTCCAAGGACAATTGGGACAATTTTGGATGGTGGTACAATCGCCAGCGTTTGTCTTAGAACAGCCACCATGCCAATAAGCCGGAGCTAGAAGGGGAATAATTTTAATTTCTTCAATGGCTAAATTTTTCGGATTTAAAGGACCTCCCGCCACGACTCTTAAAGACCTTTTTTGCCAACTAGTAATGGTCGTTGAAGCATCAATGCTAGCCCCGATTTCATAACCATGTTCATAATTCCAAGGCCAATGGTTTAGATTGTCACCCCAGGGGTTTCCGCCATTTTTAATCAAAAAAGCAATACATTCTTTAAGATTGCCACGGTTAAATTTACATTTGGGCTGACCGGAAATATTACATTGATTATTACTCCAATTTCCGCCAACCCAACTACAGCACGATTGAGAAGAACCACAATGATTTTTATATTCTTGCCAATCTTGACACTCTTCGGTTTGACAACCATTTAATTGAGTTACACCTCGCCAGCCTTCGTATTTTAAATTCACATGCCCAGATGGATAAGAAAGGTGAGAGGTAGAAACAACCTTGACTTTAAAATTCAAAACAAAACTTTTTTGATTTTTATGAGGTATTTCAACAATCTGAGAGGCGGCGTATATTTTTCGCGTGTCTGCACCCACAGTATGTGGCGTATCGTTAGCTATTTTAAGTGATTTACTGGCGCCGTCCCAACTCACAGTAGATGAATTGCCGCTGTAGCCGTAAGACCAATTTGGGGCTGGCCCCTGACCACTACTTCCACTACCAATTTCAAAATCACCATTCTGGACATAATTAGTCACGCCGGCCGTTCTTAGTGGTTCAATATATTCTGTACAACCAGCAAATCTTTCTTCACATTCACCAACCAAGCCTTGATAGCCGCTTTCCTCGGAAAATTTAATGCCATAAGTCACCCCATCCGGTAAATAATTCGTATAGCAAGGCTGATCAGTGCCTTTCTTAAACCAGCCGGTTCTGTATTCACTGCCAATCGGCACTTTTTCTCGCCAAACACAAATTTTTTCACCAGGATCTTTGAAATAAACTTTGCCCGCCGCGGCTTGTTCAAACTCTTCACAGTTTTGCTGATGATAACGACAGAGAATTGGTCGACGGGTATATAAATCAGGGTTATTTTTTAAATAAAAATCTGTCCAGGAAATTGGCTCACCTTGAGAAAGGTTGGGTAAACCAAATTTCTGACAACCTTTATCGCCAGCCGGACAGGCTTTGGTCTGATCAACAACTAAATAGGTTAATTGATCAGCTGGGACTAAAACATTATCTTTTGGCTCGTCGGGATCAGTCAAGTTAAATGTTTCTGAAAATGGTGAGGTGGAGTTTTTTGTCTCAATTAAAGCTTCGCAGCCAATTTTGATTTCCGGACAGAGTTTAGAAAATGATCTAAAGAAATGAGATTGATTGGCTCGGTCTCTGTATTCAGCACAACCTAAATGATAGCCAGGCGCAGAAGCGCCAGTTAAATCCTGATCACAAACAGTTGGTGTTTGCCAAGAATTTTTAATAGCAAAGATATTTTGTCGGACTTCTTTTAAGGTGATGTTGTCGAGATAGAAGGGAGAAGAAGATAATATTACTAATCTTTCATCATTAGCAACCTCTCGCTGGAAATAAACTGGTCCGACAGTGAATGAATACCACTCACCAGTAGTCAAAGCAGGCAGAGAAGGGAAGTCTATGTTATTGTCATTGCCTCTAAATCGTATGGTAAGAGTGGTGGAATTATTACTGGCTCTTTTTACCCAGAAGGAAAGTAAATACGACCTTCCTTTTTGGACTAAATCCTGAACTGGCCTAGAGACAGAATTATTATTGTTGGCAACTCTCATTGACCGACCGCCAAAATAGATTGATTCCGAAGAAAGTTCACCGTCGATCCAGGGTTCAACGGTTAAACTTTCAAAATCATCTTCAAAAAGAATTCTTAGATTATTAGCCGCATTGCCTTGATACTCACGACAACCAACATTTACCGAAGAACATCTTTCTCCTTCTGCTGGAATAGCCATATAGGTACAGATTCCATTATTAAATTCAACTCCGTTTAAAGCAAGACCACCTTGAGTGCTCGTCGGGCAATAACCGCTGATCACGGTTGTCGTCTTTCTTAGGGGCACACAAGTCTCGGAACAGGTAATAGTATTTTTATAGAGTTTATAAGAAACATGGCCATTAGCATCATAAAATTCTTTACAATGAGGATTGGTCCGAGCATCTTGAGAATTTTGACACCTGCCCCAAAGGGCTTGAGCATTGTTAGAAGACAACATTTCGTCTGGCTCAAAACCATTAGTTGTTGTCTTGGCTAAAAGATAATATCTTTTTAATTGATAACCTGTCGTCTCTGAACCAATCCAGGTATAGAAGTATTGACACTCAGCTCTTGGTTTTTGACAGGGTCTGAGATAAGAATAGTATTCTCTTCCTTCACCACCGCGATTGACGACATCTAAATTTGTAAATTCTTCACAACCAACTTCGGAGGCCGGACAGATTCGAACCGTCCGTGGAATAAAATAAGCATCTTCTTCACTATAAAAATGCGTTGGTTTTTGTTTAAAGACTTCATAGCCAACACACTCTCTTGGACAACGATCAGTATCTCTCGCCACGGCTGGCAGATAGGGCCCACCTAAAACTGGTGTATATTTTTCACAACCAACTTCATCTTGTTGACAAGCTAAAGCATAATCAGCACAGGCATGATCATCGTCATTGGTAATTAAATTTCCATTGTTATCGCGGTTGTAACATTTCATCCAATCTGGCGCCTTTTTTAAATAAATTTTATTCGTGCTGGCATAAGATTTATAAGATGAGAGTGAGCCAACTTCTAATTGTAAATCATCAAGATAAATGCCTGTTCCATTAACAGCAATTTCTAAATCAATAATTTTTTTATTATTTGGAGCGATAAAATCTGTTGAAACCCTTTGCCAAGGTGTATTTTTAGAAATAGGAATAATTTTTGTAACGCTATTGTTAATCTTGACTTGAATTTCTCGATCATTACTTTGATCTTTATTTTTCACCCAGAAAGAAAGGGTATATTTTGTCCCTGGTAAAAGAGAAATATCAACGTTGTCAGTGGAAGCCAACTCTACTTTACCGCTACCAGTAAATTTAGCCGAAACTTTACCGGATTTAGCTTCGGCTTCATCAACAAGAAATTGACCACTGGTTATTTGCCAACCCTTCACTAAAATAGTCGGGGTCGTAGTCGTACTTGTTTCAGAATAATCTTCAAAGCTCGAATTGGGTAATAAATTGGTGCCTAAATTTTCTTTGGTCCGGATAAATTCGGAACAACCCTCAGAAGTAGCCGGGCAGGTTTCAACAAATTTATTAAAGAAGATGGTGTTAAAGGGATCAGACACAGAACGGGGACTACCAACTGATCCGTTTGGCTGGATATTTAAAGATTGGTTCGGTTCAGTACAAATCCAACCACCTGCCCCTTCGGCAAAGTCTTTATTCCATCTCTGACAATACCACTGACAACCAACCGAGTTCGCATCGCAGTCACCAAAATCTAAAGTATTTTTTAACCAGGCAAATCTTTGATTATCTTTAGTTCGGGTATAAAGTTGACAAGTATTATAATAAGCCGGACATTGAGTGCCGGCCAAGCGCCAAATATTTTTTTCGCGGGTACAATAGCCGTAAGTATGACAGGTGCCATCTTCATTTTCGCCAACACAATCCTTCATCTCTATACAAGTCTCTTGGCGTTCATTAGAAGCAGGCAAGGGAATAGCCGAATAAGCCATTAAATTACATTGCATTGAGGGTAATTTCAAAACCCAATTCGGATCAACTAAATGACAGAAAGGTGAAGCCGAAACAAGACATTGTCCATCTTTTTTACAACAGTTAGCACTTGAGTCCCAACTACCTATACTTCCTTCACATTTTTTTTCTGTCGTATTTGACTTCGGGTCCCCTTGGACATAAATTGTACAATCGCCATCAGAACTAACTTTGTCAAAACCTTCAACAATTTGAGCCAAAGTAAACTTGGCATCGCCAAAATCACCCCGGCTAATTTTCTCAGCAGCAATTTCTAAGCCTAAAGGAATAACTCGTGCCCGACGAAGTTTTTTTAGGTTGGTTAAAGAATAACGAGAGGAAAAATCACGCGCCCCATCAGTCAGACCATAACTACCGACATACCAGTTACCATGTAAATAATTTTTCTCAATTGCTTCTTTAATAGTTAAATTTTCTTCAATAGCCCGGGCAAAACCGCCGTCAATGACGCAATTATAAGGCAAAGCATATTTTGTTTCCGTTGGACAAGCTGCAAATTCCTCTAAAAGATTTATCTCACCAGATGGTTTTTTAAAGCTTACAGTTTTTAAATCAGCATAAATGGCCTCAATTTTTTCTTGGGTAGGAGAAGCCGGAATCCCACCCTCCCAACTTGTTCGACCACTTGGACTAGCTTCAGGATTAAGACCTTCTTTTTGAAATAACCTTTCAAGAAATTTAGAAAAAAATGTCTGAATAAATGTATTTGCCACATCAGCAACCAAAACACCAGTGTAAACTTTAAGTGACGCTTTCCCTTCAGCAATCATCTGTCGAGCTCTTTCTTCGGTTAAACCAGCTGGTAAAAGCGCTTTACCAGAAATTTTAGAGGTAACTGACTGAAATTGGCCCTGAAGAGATTGGAAAAATTTATCCGCACCAACTTTTTCAGCCGCCTTACTTAAAATACCTGATTTGAGACTCATGGCCACGCCAAGATCACTTCCTTCCGGCGTGAAGGTTTTTTGAATATCTTCTAAAATGTTCAAGTCTGGTGAGGGAGTTCCTTTTTCCACTGCTTCTCTTGCCTCATCAACCATTTTTTCTAAAGTGGTTGCCCATTCAGAGAGTTGAGAGGCATAATTTTGTGCCCTTTTAATTGCTTCAAAACAATAGCTATAATTATTTTGACATTGAGTAGCATTATTAATACCTGGACAAGCACCGTTATAGCAATTAGGGTTTTGACAAAATTCTTCTTGTGATTTATTAAGACAACGAACCGGTGCCTCAATTGGTCTGTATCCATCACTGGTCCATTTTCTTCCCAACCACCAGTTGAGACTTGTCTGAAAAGTTGGTGGTCCTTGAGTAATGGCTTTCAACCTTTCTTTTATAGTGGAGAGACTATTAAGTACACCGGAAATATTCGGCGGACCTATCTTTTTTGATTCTTGTAGATACTTATCCCACTCAGTTAAAAAGAGCTGCTGATGTCCAGAAAGTTGATCCGCAATATTGATTAAATTACTTTTGTTAACATCGTAAAGTTTCGTATCAATCCTAATCGCATTTTTAATCTTAACCTGAACTTGGGGCGGCTGACCTGGAACATATTCGACATTCACATAACCTTTCAATCCTTCTTTATACTGAGCAATGAGTTTTTCTTTCGCCTCTCTTATCCTTTCTTTCATCTTCGAAATAGGGCAACGTGCCTCATATTCAAAAGGAATTTTTGGCGGCTTTACAAATAAGAGAATATTCAGTTTTATTGTCGGATCAATCGGATCACAAAGGCTTTGGAGACCAAAACCTTTAGTCGCCACTTCATCTAAAAGATCACCGACAACAGAATCAGCCATTTTGTTCCAGTATTCTTTGTCGGTAAAAAACATTGGTTTGCCAGCTTTACCGCCAGTGGCCAGCCAAGTAGCTGATTCGGTGACAAATTTTTGGGCAAAACCTTCAAGAAAGCTTTTATAAAGAATGGCTATTACCTGATATTTTACCTTGTCATAAATCCTAATAGCTTGACTTTTTATCCATTCTAAAACCCGGGGAATATCACCGACGGTTGTGGAAGCTCCTTGAGCATATGCTGGTTTCGGCCAAAATAAAAGAGGAGTAAGTAGGGAGAAAATCATTACTCCGAGTAAAAAACTGATGATAATTTTTCGAAGATGTTTTTTCATTTTCCCTTTTTTCAATTTTACTTATTTTTGTGCTTCTTTTACGGCTTGTAAAAACAGGTTTTTTAAGGTGGCATCATCAATTTGATCGAGAGTAGTTTTGTCCGCTCCGACCGAAAGCATCAACTGCCGAATAGTCGCTGGATCCAAATTTTCAAAACCAGTTAAATTTTCAGCAAAGGGTTGGTTAGTGGGAGGTGTATTAGTTATTGATAAATTGATCAATTTTTGCTGTTCAGCGATAATTTTAGAAAAATCTAATTTGCCTAATCCGCTTGATAATTGTTTTTTTAACTCCTCAGGATCAATGCCTGTCTCTTGGATAGTTTCATTATACAACTTTTTTAGAGTTTCGTCATCAACCTTGTCTAGGGTTTCTTTAGGTAGACCAGCTTGAATTAATATCTCTTTAATTTCCTCAACTGTTAGTTCTTTCTTTTCTTCTATTTTGGACCCCTCGGCAACTTTTTTCAAGGGGGTTGATTTGGGATTTAGAGGGTCAGAACCAGCCTCAATTTCTTCTTTGTCGGGATAATTATCAGAATCTGAATCGGATAGGTAAATTGAGGTTTTATATTTAAAAACCTCATCAACATCAGAAAGACCATCTTTATCCGTGTCCCTCTGGGCTAATAAAGACTGAATTTCTTCATTAGTTAATTTATTTTCGTATTTTGGCACTCGAAACGGTCCTTGAATTGACTCTTTAATTCTAAAAAAGCCAAAAAAAAGGGTAAAAATAGCTAAAAGAGCTAAGCCAATTAAAGGACCATGATTTTTCATATTAAAAATCTTTTACAAAAACCCCAATGTTTTGATAAAGTTTTAGCCAGTCTTCTAAATCGAGGTTTTCTGCCCTCACTTCTTGTGACCAACCGATTGCCTGAAAAAGTTCTTTTAACTTTTCCTTTTCTATGATTCTGGTTAAGTTGTTAACTAATTTTTTTCTGGGATGAGCAAAGCCAGTTTTAATTATTTTGAAAAATAAATTTCTTCTAATTTTGGAAAAACGAGGTTTGAGGTTGGTAATTTTCAAAATGGCGGAGTCAACTTTTGGTTTTGGCCAAAAATTATTTTTCGAAACAATTTGAACAATTTCTGGCTGACCATAAAAATTAACCATCAAAGAAATGATACTCTTTTTTTTATTTTTAGCAAGAATCCTTTCGGCCACTTCTTTCTGAACCATTAAAACCATTAGTTTTGGCCTTGGTTCTTTAGTTAAAAATTTTCGTAAAACGACACCGGTAAGATAATAGGGTAAATTAGCGACAATTTTATAAGGATTTTTTAATTTTAAATTTTTAATTTTTAAGATATCGCCTTGAATAATTTCTAAATTTTTAACCTTTTTAAACTTCTCTTTTAAGAAATTAACTAATTTTTTATCAATTTCTATGGCTAATACTTTCTTAACTTTTTTGACTAATTCTTGAGTTAAAATGCCTAAACCTGGGCCAATTTCTAAGACAAAATCGCCTTTTTTAAGCTCGGCCGCCTGAATTATTGTTTTTAAAATACTGGGATTAGTTAGGAAATTTTGCCCTCTTTTTTTTAGAGGCCGGAAATCTAAGGTTCGACAGATTTCTTTTACCTTCTTCATCTTTATTCCCCTACCGTCTTATTTTTTATAACGATCGTTATAAATTTTAAGACGATGGTTGCTTATTATTTTTTATTATTAATTTGAACCTCTTCAATTAAGAGAAGACGGGTGTAGGGTTTAAGAAAATATTTTTTAATTAAATTTTCCGTTTTGGCTAAAACGTCATAAGGAGAGACCCAAATACTTTTTTGGAGCATTTGGAAGCCTAACCCCTGGAGTCCGGCACGGAGGAAATTTCTTTTTATTCTAATTTTTTCTGGAATATCAAAAATAATCATCAACCACTTACCATCTTTTCTCTTTTTAACTTCTTTCAAATTTTCTTTTACTTCTAAAATTTTTCTTTTCCCCTCTTCGCTCAGAAGCCAGCCTCTTGTTTTGTCTTTTTGAAAGCTTTTAATTAGACCTTTCTTTTTTAAATAATAAATTAAATTACGAAAAGCTCGTCGGCCAGTTTTTTTCTGGTAGATTTGTCGAAGTCTTTTATATTCAGGATAAAGAACGTCTTGCCAACTTCTCGGTGGCCAATTTAAAAAATCACCAAATTTCTCATAAATTTTATATAAATCCCAAAGAAATTTTTCTGTCCAAGAAACCCTTTTTGAGATAATAAATTTTGACATAAAATATCGTTAAATTCTCATTTATTGCGTCTTATTTTTTAATGCGGTCGTAATAAATTATAAGACAAATCAAAGGGCAAAGCAAGGAGTGAAATTAATCAATGAAATTAATCAATAACGAAATTAATTAATTTGGAAGGGATAAAAATAACCTTTTTAATCTCTTGGCCAATTAGATATTTTTTGACTTTTTCTCGGTTTTTAGCTAAATTCTCAGCCTCTTCTTTTGAAATAGTAATAGGAACTTCAATCTTCTCCCTAATTCTTCCATTAATCTGGATAATTAACTCAACTTTTTCTTCTTGAAGCAAACTGTCATCTGCCCTAGGCCATTTTTCTAAAAAAATACTTTTCTTTTGGCCAATTTTTTGCCAAAGCTCTTCAGCTAAATGAGGAGCAAAAGGAGAAAGAATTTTCAAAAACAACCCACTTTCTTCTAGAGAAAGTTTTTCGTTCGGTTGAGACCAAAAATTAATCAATTCCATCAAAGAAGCAATGGCGGTATTAAATTTCATCATTTCAATATCTTGAGAAACCTTTTTGATCGTTTGATGAAGTTTTATTTTCATTTTTTTTGATGACGGACCAAATTTTTCTTTTTCCTGAAAAATTTCCCAAATTCGATTTAAAAATCTGAAACAACCAATCATACTTTTAGTCTGCCACGCAATAGTCTCATCAAAGGGTCCCATAAACATTTCATAAACTCGTAATGTATCAGCACCATATTTTTTCACTATCTCGTCGGGATTAATAACATTGCCGAAACTTTTGCTCATCTTTCGCCCATCTTCACCCAAAACAATACCTTGAGAGGTTCTCTTTTGATATGGCTCAACGGTCGGGACAATACCAAGATCAAATAAAAATTTATAAATAAAACGAGAGTATAAAAGATGGAGGGTCGTATGCTCCATGCCGCCGTTATACCAATCAACTGGTAGCCAATATTTTAGTAATTTTGAATTTTTCAGTTTGAATTTTGAATTTTTTTTCACTAGATAAGCAAGGTAGTACCAATTTGAACCAGCCCAATTCGGCATTGTATCAGTTTCTCTTTTGGCTAAACTACCGCATTTTGGACATTTTGTCTTAACCCATTTTTTAATTTTTGCTAATGGTGATTCGCCAGTACCGGATGGTTGATACTTTTCTAAATAAGGTAGTTTAACGGGTAAATCTTTCTCAGCTACCGCCACCCAACCAGGATTTAAAATTTCCCCTTTACTAAAATTTTGAATTTTGAATTTTGAATTTTGAATTTGTTGGGTGTTTGAAAATTGGGTATTGAAATTTTCTACTAATTTTTTGCAGTTTTTACAAAAAATTAGAGGGATCGGTTCACCCCAGTAGTGTTGACGAGAAAAAATCCAATCACGAAGTTTATATTGAACACTTTTCTGTCCTAAACCCTTTTGCTCTAACCAGTGAGTAATTTTTTCAATTGCTTCTTGAGACGATAAACCGCTAAACTGGTCGGAATTAATCAATCGACCATAACCAGTATAAGCTTTCTGACTAATATCGCCGCCCGCCACTACTTCTTTGATCGGTAAATTATATTTTTTGGCAAACTCAAAATCCCTCTCGTCATGAGCCGGCACAACCATTACCGCCCCACCACCATAAGTAGCAATAACATAATCACCAACCCAAACAGGGACCCTCTCTTGACTAACTGGATTAATGGCAAAAATACCCTTTAAAGGTACTCCTGTCTTCTCTTTTTCTAATTTTGTCCTCTCAAACTCAGATTTTCTTTTTGATTTTTCAATGTATTTTTTAACCTCTTCTAAATTCTCTATCCTAGACTCCAAGTTCTTAATAATTTTATGCTCAGGAGCAACAACTAAAGCCGTGACACCAAAAATCGTATCAATTCGTGTTGTAAAGACTTCGATTTGAAATTTGGCATTTGAAATTTGGAATTTAACTGTTGTTCCCTCTGACCGACCAATCCAATTAATCTGTTGAGTTTTAATTTTCTCTAAATAATCAACATATTTTAAATCATCAATCAAACGATCGGCATATTGAGTAATTCTCAATAACCACTGTTTAATCATTCTCTGCTCGGTAACGGTTCCACACCTTTCACACTTGCCTCCAATCACCTCCTCGTTGGCCAAACCAATCTTACAGGATGGGCACCAATTAATTGGCATCTCAGCTTGATAAGCTAGGCCATGTTCAAAAAGTTTCAAAAAGATCCACTGCGTCCATTTATAATATTCTGAATCCGTTGTATTAATTTCACGCGACCAATCAAAAGAAAGGCCTAAAGATTTCAGCTGTTTTTTAAAAACTTTAATATTCTTTTTGGTAATTTCAATCGGATGAAGGCCGGTTCTGATAGCATAATTCTCTGTTGGTAAACCAAAAGCATCCCAACCAATAGGAAATAAAACATTATAACCTTCCATCCTTCTTTTACGAGCCAAAACATCAAGGCCAGTATAAGACCGAACATGACCAACATGAAGTCCATCGCCAGAAGGATAAGGAAATTCAACTAAAAGATATTGTTTTGGTTTAGAAGAAAGGTCTTTGGCTTGGAACAACTTCAATCTTTGCCAGATTTTCTGCCATTTTTTTTCAATTTTTTTTGGTTGATAGATCATCTTGACTAAATTTTAATCTTTTCTTATAATAATAGCAAGTCAATGAAAGCTTAAAAAGCTATTTTTTATGCAAAAATAATGAGATCTGAACTATTTCTTAAAATTAAAATCAATTTTATCCTTCGACTGGTTAATCTTTTTAAAAAGATCGGCTTTTTCATCTTTTGGTTTTTAGAAAAAACCCTTCAGGGCTTTACAAATTTTCTTTTCTTTTTGGCAAAAATTATTTTGTCTCTTTTCTTTTCCTTATATTTAAAAACAAAGAAATTAATTAAAGAGGTCTCTTTGAATTTCCACTACCAGGATAAGCTATTTTCGTTTGTCTCTCACTTTCAGTCAAAAATAATTTTAATTTTTTTGATTTTTGTTTTTGTTTTTATTATCTCTGAACAGAAAATAATACCCGAAAAAATGTTGTCTGTTCAGGCTTCTGTTTCTTTCGCCAAAGAAACAGAAGAGAATGAGGCTACTTCGCCTGATTTTAAAATCGCAACAGTTGAAGATGAGGAATCGGTTTTAATACCAAATTTTACCTTTGAACGAGACTTTGTGCCAACGCGAACAGAAATAGAAAAATATATTGTCCAACCTGGCGACACAATTTCTTCTATTGCCGAAGATTTTGAGGTTAGTGTTAATACAATTTTATGGGAAAATAAATTAACCCCTCGTTCAATTATTAGGCCAGGCCAGATCTTGAAAATTTTACCTATTTCTGGTGTCTCTCATCAAGTCAAAAGAGGAGAAACAATTGAAAAAATTGCTCGTTATTATAAAGCAAATCAAGAAGATATTATTAGCTTTAATGATTTAGAAGAAAAACCATTAGTTGCTGGCGAAATCATTATTATTCCTGAAGGTAAAATTCCACCACCAGTTATACCAAGAACAGTGACAAGGTCTGTTCGAGACAAATTATGGCCCGGTCAATTAGGTCAAAGAACAAGAGAGGGAACTAATTGTCGAGATTTTTATCCTGGACAATGTACCTGGTATGTGGCACAAAAGTACTGTATTCCCTGGTCTGGTCATGCCAAAAGTTGGTTAGCTAATGCAAAAAAATTTGGCTTTTCTACTGGCCTTGAACCAGTCAAGGGTGCCATTGTTTCACTCCGTGAAACTTGGTATGGCCATGTCGGTATTGTTGAAGAAGTGGGCGAAGATTCAATTATTATTTCGGAAATGAATCATTTGGGTCCTTGGAAGGTTAATAAAAGAGAAATAAAAAAAGATGATTGGCGAATCAATGGTTATATCTATTTAAAATAAATCAAATAACTTCTCTTTCTGATCTAACGCGATATTGAATTGCTTCGGCTATGTGAGATGGGGCAATTTTTTCTTTTTGGGCTAAATCAGCAATTGTCCGAGCGACCTTAAGAATGCGGTAATAAGCTCGAGCTGAGAGAAAAAATTTTTCAACCGCCTCTTTAAGTAATGTTTCCCCTTCTTGGTCAATTTGACAAAATTTTTTGATTTCTCTTACTCCCATTTCAGCATTGGTTAGAAAATCTGTTTTTTTAAATCTTTCTCTCTGAATATTTCTAGCCATTTCTACTCTTTTCCTTATTTCTTGAGAACTTTCTGCAACCTTTTCTTCGAATAACTTTTCTAGACCTAAACGAGGCACTTCTAAGTGTAAATCAATTCTGTCTAGAAGTGGGCCAGAAATTTTTTTATGATATTTAATAATTTGTGCCGGCGAACAGAGACAGGGTTTATTTGGGTCGCCATAATAACCACAAGGACAAGGATTTTCTGAGGCAATAAAAATAAAATTAGCCGGAAAAGTTAATGAACCTTTGACGCGAGAAATTGTGACAACCCCATCTTCTAAGGGCTGACGAAGGCTTTCTAAAACATGGCGAGAAAATTCTGGTAATTCGTCAAGAAACAAAACGCCGCGATGAGCTAAACTGATTTCACCGGGCCGAGGTGTCGAGCCGCCGCCAATTAAAGCAGTTTCGGAAACGGTATGATGGGGCGAACGAAATGGTCGAGTAGTAATAAATGGCTTCTCTTCTGAAAGTAAACCAGCAATCGAATAAATTTTACTCACTTCTAAAATCTCCTCTCTTGTCATCTTTGGCAAAATTGAGGGTATGGTTTTGGCTAAAAGAGTTTTACCGGCCCCAGGCGGACCGGACATGAGAAGATTGTGACCACCAGCGGCAACAATTTCCAGCGCTCTCTTAACTTGCTCTTGACCTTTAATATAAGCCATATCAACCTCATATTTCTCCTCTTTAATATCTATTCCTTGACCAATGATTGGTTTTAAAGGAGAAGCGCCGGAAAGATGGGCTAAAAATTCTTTTAATGAACGAAGGGGGAAGATTCTAACACCTTCAACCAAATTTGCTTCTTGTAAATTAGCCCGTGGCAAAAAGATGCCTTCTAATCCTTTTTCTTTAACTAAAAGAGCAAGAGGTAAAACCCCTTTACTATGTTTTAAGTCACCGTTTAAAGAAAGTTCACCTAAAAAGAGATAGTTCTGAGGAAATAAATTAAAAGGAATTTGTTGAGAAGCAATGAGAATCCCCAAGGCAATTGGTAAATCATAAATTGGCCCTTCTTTTTTCAAATCGGCTGGAGCTAAGTTAATCACTAGTCTTTTTTGATGGGGAAATTTAAGACCAGAGTTTTTAATAGCTAATTTTACTCTTTCTTTTGCTTCTTCAATTGCCTTATCTGCTAAACCAATAATTTCTAAACCAGGAAAGCCAGTGGAAAGATCAACCTCAACTTCAACAATTTTGGAGGAAAGACCAATAGTAACGCCAGAAAGAATTTTAACTAACATAGAGATAGAGTATGCTAAGGGTCAAGGTTGTTTATCTTGTCTGGTTTAAATGATTTTATAATGAATAAAATTGTGCCCAGTAGAATCATTATATCAGAAAAATTGAAACTAAAAACAGAGAAAAAGTTAAAGTAATCAATGACAAAACCGTAGAGAAGGCGATCCAAGAAATTACTCAAACCACCAATAAAAACAGAAGAAAGAAAATAAGAAAGATGGTATTTTTTATTTTTGAAACTTTTGATAAGCAAAAAAATGAGAAGAAAAAAAATCATCAAAACAAGAAAATAAAAAATATCTCCCTTGAAAAAAAAGAGAAAGTAAGGATTAGGGATTAATTTAAAAAATAAATATTCTTTTTTTATTAAAAGAATATTTTTAATCAAGCGTTCTAAAATAAAAAAAAGAAGAAAGAAAATAAGAAAATATTTTTCCTTTTTCATTTTATTTTTTACAGGTTAAACAATATTTCGCTGTCGGCAACGCTCTTAATCTCTTTTCATCAATTTTTTGACCACATTTTTCACAAATTCCATAGGTTCCTTTTTTAATTTTCTCTAGGGCAAGATTAACCTCTTCTAAACTTTTCTCTAGACTACTTCCCAAAGAAAGCCGATCACCGAAAGCAGAAACCTCGTCGGCCATCTCATCTTCTTTATCACCAAAATCAGGAAAGTCCACTTCAAAGCCATTACCAAATCTTTTACTTCTTTCACCCAATTTCTCTAGCTGAGCTTCTAATTCTGTTTTTTGTTTTTTTAATCTCTCCTCAATTTCTTTTAAGAAATTTTTAAACATAAAGAATCTTTAAAAGGTCTTAATAAACACAAAAACCACGCAAAATTATTAAAAAATAATAAAAAAACCGTGGTTCTAAATATTTAAGATAGAAGAAAGATAACACTTTATAAATAAGAGGTCAAGAAAAGTTATCCACAGGTAAGACTATACTATTTAGATTAGAGTCTATACATTATTTGAGGTGTTATTTCTTTCTAAAAGTTTTGCCCTTTTTAGCAATTTCTCTAATCTTTCTTTCATTGACCAAAAATCAAGGTTTTTGATTTCTGGTTTGGTTAAAATTATAATATCAAAACCTTTTTTTATTTTATTTAAATCTTGATAAATAATTTCACGCAACCTCCTTTTAATTTTATTCCTAACAGTTGATCTTTTGTCAATTTTATTGGCCACCACTAGGCCAAAACGAGAAAATTTAAAATTGTTTTTCAAATATTTTAATCCTAATTCTTTAGTAAAAAAAGGTTGACCTTGTTTAGCTAAAATTTTAAAATCCTTTTCTTTGACCAGTCGATATTTTTTTGGCAACATAAAAATTGAATTGACTAACTATTCAGATCAATCAGATTTTTCAAACAGTTAACCTTTTCCTCTTTTTCATTCTTCTTCTTTTTAGAACATTCCGTCCCGCTTTTGTTCTCATTCTTTTTAAGAAACCGTGAACTCTTTTTCTTCTTCTTACTTTTGGTTGATAAGTCCGTTGAGGAGACATAAATTTTTAATTTATTTTCTTTTATTTTTTTTATTTAACCGGATCCCAACCTCCTTTTGAAAAAGGATGACATCTTAAAATTCTGATAATGGTTTTAAATAAACCTTTCAAAAAGCCATGTTTTTCTATGGCTTGAGCGGCATATTCTGAACAAGTTGGTCTAAATTTACAGATGCCAGGAAATGGATGCAGAAGAGAAAAATAACCTCTCTCAGGAGAAAAGTATTGCTGATAAATTTTAATCAAATATAGAACAAAATAACGAAAAGAGATTTTCATAAAAAACCTTTTTTTCGATAAAAAGATTTATCAGCTATTCGCTTCAAAGAAAAACTCAATCGGCCCATTTCATCAATTTTAATCAATTTAACCGGAATAATCTCCCCTACTTCTAAAATATCATTTATATTTTTGACACGGAAGGGGGCAATTTCTGAAATATGAATCAATCCTGATTCGCCGGAAAAGAGTTCAACAAAAGCACCAAAATCGACAATTCGTGTAATTTTTGCCCGAAAAATTTCACCAACCTTTATCTCTTTGGTTAAATCATTAATCCAATCACGGGCTTTAATCAAAGCCTCTTGAGAAGGAGAGGTGACGATTACCAGCCCGTCATTTTCAATGTCAATAGTAACGCCGGTTTGAGCGACAATCTCGTTAATAACCTTACCTTTCGGACCAATAATATTACGAATCTTCTCTGGTTCAATGCGAAAAGCAATAATCTTAGGCGCAAAAGGAGAAAGTTCTTGCCGAGGCGAGGTTAAAATTGAATTCATAAAATCAAGAATTTTATTTCGACCAATTTTTGCTTTTTCTAAAGCCTCTTTAGTAATTTCAAAAGAAAGTCCTTTTGTTTTAGTATCCATCTGAATGGCGGTAATACCCTCTCTTGTGCCAATCACTTTAAAATCCATCCCACCTGGCCCATCTTCTAAATCCTGAAGGTCAATAAAGGTTTTAAATCTTTTAAAATTTCCATTCTCTTCTTCTGAACTTAAACCAACAGCAATACCAGCTACTGGTCTTTTGATTGGTACACCAGCATCCATTAAAGCTAAACAAGAAGCACAAGCTGAAGCCATAGAGGTCGAACCATTAGAAGACAAAACTTCTGAGACAACGCGAATGGTATAAGGAAAAGTTTCTTGATCGGGCATTACGGCCAAAAGACCTTTTTCAACTAACATACTATGACCGGTTTCTCTTCGACCAGTTGTTCGTAAAGGAGCTACTTCGCCAGCCGAAAAGGGTGGAAAATTGTAATGATGCATAAAACGTTTCCGGCCTGATTCTTCCATGGTATCTAAATACTGTTCCATGCCCGGCGCCCCCAAGGTCACCGTGGCAAGAACTTGAGTTTCACCGCGCTGAAAAAGAGCTGAGCCGTGAACACGGGGCAAAACTCCTACTTTGGCAAAAAGAGGACGAATTTCATCCAATCCTCGTCCATCAATTCTTTTTTCTTTATCGAGAATTGATTGACTAATCGCCGTGTAAATTGATTTGTTAACTTGTTCAATCGCTTTTTCTCTTTTTTCTTTGCCAATATTTTTTTTAATCAAAATTTCATCTAACTCGCGACGAATTTTTTCGACAGCAGCAATTCTTTCTTCTTTGCTTGCTAATTTTTTTTGAAATAAATATTTTGGTATCTCTTTTTGGGAAAAGTCACGAACAATTTTTTCAATTTTCTCTTGCTCTTTCTTTTCTTCGGCGGTTAATTCTTTTAACCAAGAATAGTTTTTAGGCTTTCCTACTTTTTCCTGAATTTCTTGAAAAAACTTAATTAGACGTCGACTATGTTTAAGACTAAATTGAGTAGCTTTAAGAACCACCTCTTCTGAAACTTCTAGGGCACTGGCCTCAATCATAATGATTTTTTGGTCTAAACTACAAACCACTAAATCGAGATTACTTTTGGCTCGAGCTTGATAGGTAGGGTTTAAAACTAATTCTTGATTAATTTGACCAACACGAACACCAGCCACTGGCCCCGACCAAGGAATATCAGAGATGGCCAAAGCCAAAGAAGCAGCATAAAGAGCAACAAGGTCAGGATCATTTTCTTGATCAACAGAAAGAACGGTAGTGATAATTTGAACTTCACGACGCAAATCCTGATTAAACAAGGGTCTTAAAGAACGATCGATCAGCCGACCGGCTAAAATAGCTTCGTCGGGCGGCCGTGTCTCTCTTTTAATAAAACGGGAACCTTTAATTTTACCGGCAGCATAAAATCTCTCTTCGTAGTCAACGGTTAAAGGAAAATAATCCAACTCACCCCGCTCTTCGCCCATAACAGCCGTAGCTAAGACCGTTGTTTCGCCGTATTGAACAATAACCGAACCATTGGCTTGGTTAGCTAATGCTCCAGTTTTAACGATTAATTTTCTTCCACCGATTTCTGTGGTAAAAATTTTTTCTTCCATAGAAGTTTCTATTCATATTTTCTAATTAGAAATTTTCTTTTTTGTTGAGATAAATCAATAAATTCGTCAGCCATTTCAATTAGTTTGGCTGAAGTCGTTTCTTTAAAAGCCATCACTTCTACCCGACAACCTTTGTTTTCTTTTAAATAATTAACCAGGGGAACAAAATCACCATCACCGGTGACTAAAACTACGACATCAATTTTTTCGGCCAATTTCACCGCATCAATGGCAATACCAACGTCCCAATCGGCTTTTTTTGCCCCACCATAAAATATCTGTAAATCTTTCAGCTTTATTTCAAAACCTTGTTTGGCTAAAGCCTCAAAAAAACTTTCTTCTTCAAAAGACTTTGAACGAATAACATAGGCAATTGCCCTGATTAGTTGTCTACCCCTACTACCTTCTTCTAAAATTTTCCGAAAATTGACTCTCGCTCCATATAAATTTTTCGCCGAATGATAAATATTTTGTGTATCAATAAAAAGACCGACTCTTTGAAATTTATAATTAAGAATCATATGGAAATTAAATTTTATTTGCCTCTTATTTTTTTAATAATTTTTTCATAACTTTCTGGGTCGGTTTTTTCTAAATAACGCAAGAGTTTTCGGCGTTGAGCTACCTTTCGCAATAAACCTCTTTTTGAGGAAAAGTCATGTTTATGAGTTGTTAAATGGCGGACTAATTCTTTAATTTCTTGAGTTAAAAGACCAACCTGAACTTCAATTGAGCCGGTATCTTTTTCATGTAGGGCATAATCCTTTTTAATTTTTTTCTTAGTTTCTTTTTTAAGCGACATAATTTGAGATTATAACAAAGACTAAATTTTTGTCAAAAAGAAAAATATGATAGAATAAAAAATATGCGAATTGGCTTTTTTAGCGACACTTATTTACCAATTACTTTTGGCACTGAAATCTCTATGGAAACTTTTAAAAAGGAGCTAGAAAAATTTGGTCATGAAGTTTTTGTTTTTTGCCCAAAATATCCAGACCGAGAAGGGCTAGAAAAAAATGTTTTTCGTTTCCCTTCTCTCCGTTTAATGAAAAGTCCAGAAAATCGGTTGATGTTTTTTGGACCAGCGGCGGTGAAAAAAATTGTTAATTTAAAATTAGACGTCGCTCACGCCCACACGCCCTTTTCGGCCGGTATTTTAGCCAAGCTGGTAGCTAAGAAACTAAAAATTCCTCTTTTCTATACCTCACACATGCTTTATCCTGAATATGCTAAACACTGGTTGATTAGAGAAAATAAAATTTTGCCGATTTTAATGAAATTCTATTTAAAAATCTATGGCAATAGTTGTACCGCTTTAATTGCTCCTTCAGAAAAAATGAAAAAATTACTTGAGGAATATGGTGTGGAAAAGCCAATTTTTGTTTTACCAACTGGTCTTGATTTTACACGATTAGAAAAAGTTCAAGAAAAAGATTCGGAAACAAAAAGGAAATTTAATATTCCTTTAGACCACAAAATCTTACTCTACGTTGGCCGCTTGACTCAAGAAAAAAATGTTGGCTTTCTTCTGGAGGCTTTTTCTGAAATTCGAAAAAAGAAACAAGATGTTTGTTTAGTCTTGGTTGGTGAAGGATACTTAGAAAGAGAATTGAAAGAAAGAACAAAAAAATTAGGTTTAGAAAAAAAAGTCATTTTTACCGGTCGAATTTTATGGGAAGAGGTGGTCAAACTTTATCGCGACGCCTATCTTTTTCTCTTTGCTTCTTTAACTGATACGCAGGGCTTGATTATTGTTGAAGCAAGTTATTTTGGCCTACCGATTGTTGCTTTGAAAGATGAGTCTTATCAAGGAATGTTGATTGATGGAAAAAATGGCTTTACGGTTTATCCCTACGACCCTGTTCTTTTCGCTAAAAAAGTCTTAGAAATTTTAAATGACGAAAAACTCTATCAAGAATTTTCAAAAAATGGTCGGGAGTTAGCCAAAAAATTTTCCGCTGAAAATCAGGCAAGAAAATTGGTTGAGATTTACGAGAAAATGCGATCCATGCCGATAGGCAAATAATTGACAAAAATAAATTTTTAGGTTAAAATTTTATTAAAATAAAATTAAAGTTTTTATTTTTTAATTTTTAATGCCCCCATAGCTCAATGGATAGAGCATCAGCCTTCTAAGCTGAGGATGCGTGTTCGATTCACGCTGGGGGTATGACAATAAAATCAAAAAAAATAGAAAAATAAAAAAGACGAAAAACAATCGTCTTTTTATTAACTATTATTTAATTATAGACTTCCTAAATTCTATTATCTAAAATTTGGGTAATTTTATCTCTTTTTTTACGGTTCAAGTCTCAAAAATTATTCTTTCACCTTTGCTAAAATAGCTTGACGAATTTCTGTAATTAATTTTGGATTGGTTTTTAAAAATTCTCTCGCTCCTTCCCGGCCAACACCAAGTTTTGTTTCGCCAAAAGAAAAAGTGTTGCCAGATTTTTTTATAAGACCATAATTCAAACCTAAATCAATTAAATCACCGCTCAGAGAAATGCCTTCATTATAAATAATATCAAATTCACATCCTTTAAAAGGTGGGGCAACTTTATTCTTGACGACTTTCGCTTTGACTCGATTACCAATTACTTGTTCTCCTTTTTTAATCTGTCCAACTTTTTTTAATTCAATCCGCACCGATGAATAAAATTTCAAAGCAGTGCCGCCAGTCGTTGTTGTAGGAGAACCCCACATAATGCCGATTTTTTGCCGTGTTTGGTTAAGAAAAATTACAATTGTTTTACTCTTAGCAACAATACCGGCTAACTTACGTAAGGCTTGACTCATTAGCCTGGCTTGAAGACCGACAAACTGATCGCCCATTTCGCCTTCAATTTCAGCTTTAGGTGTTAAAGCCGCTACTGAGTCAATAACAATAGCGTCAACGGCATTTGAACGAACAAGTGTTTCGACAATTTCTAAAGCTTGCTCGCCAGTGTCAGGTTGAGAAATTAATAAATCTTCAACTTTGACACCAATTTTTTTTGCATATTCTGGATCTAAAGCATGCTCGGCATCAACAAAGGCTGCCACTCCTTTTTGTTTTTGTAATTCCGCTAAAATATGAAGAGCAAGTGTCGTCTTGCCTGAGGCTTCGTCGCCGAAAATTTCAATGATCCGACCGCGTGGTACACCACCGACTCCCAAAGCCAGGTCCAAGGAGAGACAGCCGGTGGAAACCGTTTCCACCTCCATTCTTTTAGCTTCTCCTAATCTCATAATTGAGCCTTCGCCAAATCTTTCTTTGATCTGTTTAATTGCTTCTTCGGCGGCTTTAATTTTTTCGTCTTTTAATTCTTTTTCTTTGGCCATAAATTTAAAAATTATTTTTTAATCTATTTTTATCTCTTGGTCAACCCTTTGAATAGAGGAGGCTTTTTTTGTCTTTGGATCAATGGCAAGAAATACAGCATTAATAATAGCTTCTCCTTTTTCCGGAATTTCAAAATTCTGAGGGATCTGGCTCAAAAAGGCAGTTAAGACATTTTTTTTCTCAACACCGATGACGGAATTTTTTGCTCCAACCATCCCAATGTCTGATAAAAAAGCGGTGCCAGAAGATAAAATTTGAGCATCAATAGTGCCAATATGAGTATGAGTACCCAAAACAGCACTTGCCCGGCCATCAAGATAGTGTCCTAAAGCAACTTTTTCTGAGGTTGCTTCAGCGTGAAAGTCTACAATAATAGCATTTAAATTCTTGTTAGAAAATCGAGCCAAGATCTCGTCAGCCTTGCGAAAAGGACAGTCGGCTTCTATTTCCAAAAAAACTCTACCTAACAAGTTTATCACTAAAATAAAATTTTGACCAATTTTAATAATTTTTTCACCTGAACCGGGCGTCTCAGGTGGATAATTAGCTGGCCGAATAATTTTATCTTTCAAATCTTTGTCTTTAAAAATTTCAAAGATCTCTTTCTTTGACCAAATATGATTGCCGGAAGTAAAAAAATCAACACCGGCATTCTTTATTTCTTGTAAAGTCTTTCTAGTGACACCCAAACCATGGGCTAGATTTTCTACGTTTGCCAAAATTAAGTCCGGTTTAAATTTTCTTTTCAATTTGGGCAAGATTCTAATCAGGGCTCGTCGACCAATTTTTCCAACAACATCACCAAAGAAAAGTACCTTAATCATATTAATATTTTATCATTACAATATCACAAAATCAAACATTTTTGGATTCTATTTCTAGATTCTTCTTTCTAATTTATCGGGCATATTCAGTAATTCTTGTCTCACGAATGACGGTGACTTTAATTTCGCCGGGGTATTTAAGATCAGCTTCAATTTTTTTGGCTATTTCTTTGGCTAACCTTCCTGCTTCTAAATCATCAATTTTTTGAGCATTGACAAAAATTCTTATTTCTCGACCAGCTTGAAGACAATAGGCTTTTTCTACGTTTGGAAAAGAAAGAGCAGTTTTTTCTAAATCTTCCAATCTTTTGAGATATTCTTCGTAAGAATCAGCCCGCGCTCCGGGCCTCGCCCCAGAAATAGCATCAGCCACTTTAACAATAATTGCTTCTAGGGTTGGTGGCGAATCTTCATGATGGGTGGCAATGGGAATAATGACCTCTTCTGGCAAACCAAATTTCTCGCCTAATTTTTTACCAATTTCCGGATGGGTCCCGGTTGTTTCTTGATCTAAGGCTTTACCAATATCATGGAGTAATCCGGCCTTTTTTACAACTGATTCATCAAGACCAAGTTCAGAAGCAATTAAGACGCTAAGGTTAGCTACTTCAACAGAATGTTGAAGAACGTTCTGACCATAACTCGTTCGGTATTTTAAGCGTCCTAAAATTTGCAGTAATTTCGGATCAAGACCAACCACGCCAACTTTAAAAGCTGTTTCTTCGCCAATCTCTTTTATTTCTTCAGCTAATTCTTTTTTAACTTCTTCAACAATCCTTTCAATTCTGGCTGGTTGAATGCGACCATCTAAAATTAAACGTTCCAACGTTCTCTTGGCCAACTCTCTTCTCAAGGGTGAGAAACAGGAAATAGTAATAACTTCCGGTGTATCATCAATAATTATTTCCACTCCGGTCAATTGTTCTAAAGTTTTAATATTTCTCCCCTCTCGGCCAATAATTCGACCTTTCATTTCTTCGGAAGGTAGTCCAATAGTTGAAGTGGTTCTTTCTTGGGCGACGCTTGAAGCGTATCTTTCCATAGCTAGAACCAATAGCTCTTGACTTTTTTTCTCAATTTCTTTGGCCCCCTCTTTTTCCATTTTTCGGATTCGATTTAAAATTTCTTCCTGGAATTCTTTTTCTATCTGTGCAAAAAGCATTTCTTTCGCTTCTTTTTTCGAAAGCCCAGAAATTTTTTCTAGACGAAGATTTGCCTCATCGTTTAAAGCCTGAACACGCTCCTTAATTTCTTCCACTTTTTTTACCTTTTCCGCTAATTTTATTTTCTCTTCCTCAAATTCAAGAAGCTTTTGATCAAATAGGGCCCTTCTTTTTTCTAGTTTTTCTTCAAGAATTTTAAGATCTTTTTTTCTTAATTGTTCTTCTTTTTTTACCCTTTCAATCATCGCTAGTTGCTCCTCTTTCGCCTCAAGAATAATTTCTTGGGCCCTTCTTCTGGCTTTCTCCTCAATCTCTCTGGCTTTTGTTTCTAGACTATCAAAAAGTCGACTAACAACTGATTTCCTAAAATAGTAACCAATAACAGCTCCGATCAAAATGCTTGCCAAAACAATGATTGATGTAAAATTTTGACTCATCATATTGATTGAGAATGATTAAAATTAAAAACCGAGATCTTTCTCGGCTTTTGAAAGAAAAAATATAAAATAAAGATGAATTTTCTTTATTTAATTATCTGGTCAATTAAACCATATTTTTTTGCTTCCTCTGCATCCATAAAAAATTCTCGATCGGTGTCTTTCTCTATCTTCTCTAGGGGTTGACCGGTGTGAAAGGAGAGAATTTTATTAATTCTTTCCCTAATCTTTAAAATATGTTCAGCTCTTATTTTTATATCAAGAGCCGGCCCCTCAGCTCCACCCATCACCTGGTGAAGCATCACTTCTGAGTTTGGTAAAGCAAACCTTTTTCCTTTAGCGCCAGCTGCTAGCAAGACAGCAGCCATACTCCCAGCTAAACCAACACAAATAGTTGCCACGTCTGGTTTAACATAGCGCATCGTATCATAAATAGCCATTCCGGCTGTAACACTGCCACCCGGACTGTTAATATAAAGTTTAATTTCTTTGTTTTTGTCTTCGCTTTCTAAAAATAAGAGTTGGGCAATAATAGTATTAGCCACATTATCGTCGATTACGTCGCCAAGAAAAATAATTCTTTCTTTTAAAAGCCGAGAATAAATATCATAGGCCCTTTCCCCGAATTGAGATTTCTCGATGACTGTTGGGACGAGGTACATATGATAATAAGTTAAAAGTTAAAAATGAAAAACGAAAAATTTATTTAATAATGATGACGATTATCCGGTTATATTATTTCTAATTATATCATCAAAGATTAAATTATTCAACCCTCTTCAACTAAGGAGGAGTTTTATTTTTGGTAAAGAATGAAAGGAAAGTCTTTGAGCCAATTCTTTTTGAAAAAGACCGGTTTTCAATTGAAGTAGTTCAAAAATTTTTCTTTCTTTTTCAGTTGGGAAAATTTTCAAATAAATTTTTGTTTCCTGAAGATTTTTCAATGTCTCAACTTTATCAACTGTTACTAGACAGCCATTTGGAGTTTCAAAATTTTCTAAAATAATCTGGCCAAAAATTCTTTTGATCAATTCGTCAACACTTTCCATTTTTCTGGTCATATATAGAGATATAGAGAAGGGTTTAAGTGATCCCTAAGCTTTAATCGGCATAATCAGATAAAGAAAGTTTTCTTCAGGAAATGGTTTAATGACACTTGGTGAACTGTCGTCAATTATTTCAAAAGAAAATTCTGGCGTTGTGAAACTGGTTAGACCGTCTAAAAGATAGTGATAGTTAAAGGCCAAACTGTTTTTTTCACCAGAAACTTCACCTTTGACCTCAACCCTACTTTCTCCAACTTGATTGTTTAAAGAAGAGAGGATAATTGCTGATTTATTAGGAAGAAATTCAAAAGAAATATCATTGATACCGGTTTTGGAAAAGGGAGCAATCCCTTTGATAGTTTTAATTAATAATTCTCTTTCTAGAATTGCTTTTGTTCTAAAATTTCTAGGAATAATTTCTTGATAGTTAGGAAATTCGGCTTGAATAATTCGAGAAATAAGTTTAGTTTCTTGAAAATAAAACAGAATTTGATTTTCAGAAAGAAAAATTTCTACTTCGTTTTCTTTCTTTTCAGCCGACGAATTAAAAATTCTTAAAAATTCTTGAAGGGTTTTGAGTGGAACAATGATTTTTTTAGACCTTTGGCTGGTTGTTGATTTTCCTAGAGTTATCTTTTTTTCTGCTAATCGATAACTGTCAGTTCCAACAATGGTTAAGGTTTGTGATTCAGGAGAAAAAGAAAATAAGAGGCCACTAATTTCTGGTCTGGTTTCTGACGGATTGCAAGAAGAGATGGTTTGCTGAATTGATTTTTTTAAATCTTGCCCGGAAAGGAGGTATTTTTCTTCTTTTTCTATTTTAGGCAAAATTGGAAAATCTTCACTTGATAGTCCTTTTATTTTTGTTTCACCGTTTTTATATTTTAAAAAAAGTTCATCTTTAGTTACTTCAATTGTTACCGGCTCGTTAGGTAAAAAATTTACATGGGAAAAAAGCAAAGAAGCTGGAACAGTGAAAGAACCTTCTTTTTCTATTTTTCCACCAATAAAAGTTTCAATAGCTATTTCTAAATCTGTTGAAACAAGATAAAGTAACCCTTTTTCTATTTTTAAAAGGACGTTGCCTAAAATTGGTAAAGACGATTTACTTATACTAGCTAGGTGAAAAACCTTTTCTAACCCTTTAATTAAATTTTTTTGTAAGAAAGTTCCTTTCATAATTTATTATTTTATTAGTTATTTATAATAGTATTAAACTTGGGGATTTTGTTGATAAATTGATATCTTCTTATTTATTCTAACATTTTTAAAAGATAAAAGAAAGAAAAAAAAGAGGAAAGAATGTGGATTTCTTATTTTCCTGTTTTCTTGTTTTCTTTGTCAACACTTTCTTCACCTTCCTTACCTCTTTCTAAAAAAAGAAAAACCCAACAACTTGTTTGATAAACATTTAAGAAACCAAGGGTAGTTATTTGGAAAACAAGAATTAAAAAAGCGAAAAAAAACCAACTAAACCAGAATCCCGGCCAGCCCAAAAATTTTATTAAAAAAATACTCCCAAGTTTTAGAGGAAAAAAAAGAGCGCCCGAATCAAAGACTAACCACCAAAGAAGACCGAAGCCGAACATAAACAAAAAGAGAATTATCATCAAAGATAATACTTTCAGCCAACTATTTTTTAGAAATAAAAAGAAAGAATAAAAAGCTTGTCGAAGAGAGTTTCTTTTAACAACAAAATAGAAAATAATATAAAAAATCAAAAGAGCTGAAACAAGACTAATAAGGAAAAAGAAAAAAATAATTAAGAAGAAAACCCACACTTGGACCGACAAAATTAAAAAATGAATACCAAACAAAAACAAAATAAACATCAAAAAACCGACCAAACAAACAATTGAGGTTGGCAAAAAGTTATTTTTTGCTCGTTGCCATGATTTTTTAAAATTAAACTTCTCTCCCTTTCCTATTTTACTAAGAGAAAAGATTAAAAAAATTTCTGAAAAAATACATAAGGCTAAAAGAAAAATAAATATCGCTAATATTAAGATGGTCAGGGGGGTGTTTAAATTAAAAGCGGTGAGTGGTTTCTTAAAGACTACCTGAGGGTTGGTTGAAGAAAGAAAAACATCACCAATTAAAACCTCGGTTAAAAAAAACAAGAGAAAAAGAGGGTTGGTTAAAAAGAAGAAAAGAGAAGTCAGAAACCCTAAAAACCAAAGCCCAAAGTTTTGCCAACTTATAGTTAAAGATTTTTTAAGAATTTCACCAATCATATATTTTATAAACTTCCTGCCGACATAAATTAATAAAAACTGGCGCTTGCTTAATTAAAAATTTTTAAAAACTCTTCTTTCTCTAAAGTTTCCTTTTCTAAAAGTTTTTTAGCAATTTTTTCCAAAAACTCTCTCTTTGTTTTAACCACCTCTTTGGCCTTGGTATAACACTGATTGATAAATCTTGAAACTTCCTCATCAATAATTTGAGCTGATTTTTCCGAATAATCTTTCTGTTCAGCAATCTCGCGACCTAAAAAAATCAACTCATGTCTTTCACCAAAGGTTCGGGGGCCCAAAATTTCGCTCATTCCAAACTCAGTCACTAATTTTTTTGCCAATTCAGTTGCTTGTTTTAAGTCATTAGCTGCTCCGGTTGTTACCTCGCCAAAAATTTCTTCTTCAGCCACATAGCCACCCAAAAGAGCCGAAAGATTATCTAGAAATTCAGACTTAAATTTTAAATATCTTTCTTTTTCTGGCATTTTTAACGTATAACCAGCCGCTTGACCGCGGGCAATAATTGAGACTTTTTGGACTGGATCACAATGAGGCAAGGAATGGGCAACTAAAGCATGACCAGCTTCATGATAAGCGACAACTTTTCTTTCTTTTTCTGAAAGAAGATGAGATTTTCTTTCCGGACCCAAAAGAACTTTTTCGATTGACTCTAAAACCTCTTTCTCATAAATTTTATCTTTTTCTCTTCGGGCAGCTAAAATTGCTGCTTCGTTCATTAAATTAGCTAAATCGGCCCCAGAAAAGCCTGGCGTTCTTTCCGCAATTTTTTTTAGAGAAACGTTTTTCGCCAAAGGTTTCCCTCGGGCATGAATTTTTAGAATTTCTTCCCGATCTTTAACATCTGGCATATCAAGAACAATTCTGCGATCAAAACGGCCTGGTCGAAGTAGGGCTGGATCTAAGACATCAGGACGATTAGTGGCGGAAATAACAATCAGTCCAATATTCGGCTCAAAACCATCCATTTCAACTAAAATTTGATTTAAAGTCTGTTCCCTTTCATCGTGGGATCCCCCTAACCCAGCCCCTCTTTGTCGACCAACAGCATCAAGTTCGTCAATAAAGACAATACAAGGCAAATTCTTTTTTGCCTTTTGAAATAAAGAACGAACACGGGAAGCGCCAACGCCGACAAACATTTCAACGAATTCCGAGCCAGAAATATGAAAAAACGGCACCTGAGCTTCGCCAGCCACTGCTCTTGCCAAAAGAGTTTTTCCACAACCTGGTGGCCCCATTAAAAGCACGCCCTTAGGGATTTTCGCTCCTAAGGCGGTAAATTTTTTTGGTTTTTTTAAAAAATCAACAATCTCTTTTAGTTCTTCTTTTGCTTCTTTGACACCAGCCACATCTTTAAAGGTCACCTTCGTTCTTTCTCCTGGCCTTATTTCTCTGGCTTGACTTTCACCAAAACGAAAAGCTTCTTGTGCCCCACCCCTGATTTGACGAGAGAAAAAATAAAGAATACCAATAAGTAAAATTAGCGGCAGGAGGGAGGGTAAAATACTTTGCAAAAAAACATTTTTTCCAGCCGGTGGTTTAATGGTTTGTGAAACATCTCTTAATATCTCTGGTGAAACCTGATAATAATTCAAAATAGAAGTTAAAGTTTCTTTTTCTTCTTTATAGAAAAACATTTTTTTGTTGTCCTGGCTGATTAAATTAACCTTGTTTTCCTCGACAACAATAGCTTTTATTTTTCCTTCTTTTAATTGTCTAATAAAATTATCGATTGTTATTTCTTCCGTTTTCTCAAAAGGATTAGTTAAAAGACTAAAGAAACCACTAATAATTAAAAAGAAAATTAGAATAATCAGAAAGTTAATAATCAATTTTTTATTCATAAATCTTTATTTTTGAGTAACTTCTTTGAGGCTTAAACCTAAACGATGATCTTCTGACTCTAAAGAAATGATTTTAAAGGAGAAAATCTGGCCAACCTTAATCTTTTCTTTCATTATCTCTTCAGGAATTTCAGAAATATGAGCTAGGCCATAAATATCTTTTTCAACCTCAACCAAAAATCCATAAGGTCTGATTTTAGAAATTTTTCCTTGAACAAGATCACCAACTTTATATTTTTTTTCAATCATTTTCCAAGGATTTTCTTGGGTTCTTTTTAGTGAAAGAGAAATTTTTGAATCATCAACAGAAAGAACTACGGCTTTAACTCGATCACCAACTTTGACTACCTCTTCTATTTTTTCTATTTTTTGCCAAGCAATTTCTGAAATATGGACCAAGCCTTTAATTTGATCATCTAACTCGACAAAAACACCAAAAGGAGAGATACCAACAACCCTTCCTTCAACGATGTCACCAACTTTATATTTTTTAAACAAAGACGATTTTTTTTCTAATTCAACCTCTTTTTCCGAAAAAATAACTTTTTTATTCGTTTCATCACTACTAATTATTTTTACTTCTAAAGACTGACCGACGATTTCTTTTAATTTTTCTAAAATTTTATTTTTATCCCCATCAACGACTTGAGGAAAGTGTTGGCTAGAAAGTTGTGAAGAAGGGATAAAACCAGAGATTTTTTTATATTGAACAATTAATCCACCTCGATTGGCGTCGATTACCTTTACAGAAATAGTCCTTCCTTCTTCTTGGATTTTTTTAATCATTTCAGAAGTTTTTAATTTAGCCCCAGCCCGAAAAGAAAGTTCAACTTCTCCTCTTTCATTTTCTTCGTCAATAACTAAAGCTGTTGCCTCATCACCAACCTTTAAATTTAAATAGTCTCCCAATTCATCTTGAAGTTCAGCCCCTCGGACAACACCAGTAGCCAGACCTCCTAGATCAAGCCAGACCTCATTTTTTCCAATTTTCAAGACACGACCAGTCACCATTTGGCCAACTTCAAATTTTTTTATTTTCTTTAATAAGTTTTTCATAACCTTTAATTTATAAATAATAACATATTTTGACAAATAAGTAAAGAAATGTTAAAATAATTTTTGGTTTCGATTTTCTGGTTCCTAATTTTGGAACCAATAACTAAAGACTATTAACTATAAATTTATTATGCAAATCATTTGGTACGGTGAAAGTTGTTTTAAAATTATAACTAACGAATTAAGTATTTTAACTGACCCCTTTTCGCCAGCTGCCCAGGGGTTGAAAAATCCTAGACTGACTTCAGAGATTGTTGTCTTCTCTAACCCTGCGACTTTAAAAAAGAAAGAGGAAGAAAAAAACAATTTTTTTCTCATTTCTATGCCTGGCGAATATGAAATAAAAAACATTTTTATTTTCAGCTTGCCCCACCAGGAAAATAATCTTTTAAAATTAATTTATAAAATAGAAACAGAGGAAATAAAAATTTGTTTTTGGGGAGAAATTTCGAAAGAGCCAGCCAGTGAAGAATTAGAAAAATTAGGAGAAGTGGATGTTCTTCTCATTTCCTTTGCCCCCTCGCTGTCTTTAAAAGAAATTGTCAAAACTATAAAAGAAATCCAACCAAAAATTGTTATTCCCCATTCTTTAAAGATTAAAGAAAATAAAATAGATCTAAAAATCATTGAAAAATTTACTCAAGAAATGGGTTGGCGAAAATTTGAAAAGACTGCCAAACTGAAGATAAGAAAAAAAGACCTTTCCCTTGGAAAAACCGGCTTAATTATTCTTGAACCAGTGGTTAATTAATGACTATGAATGATAAAATGAAAAAGAAAAACTTTCCTTGGCCCTTAGTTATTTTTGTTTTTATTATCATTGTTATTTTTTGGCAATTTTTCCTGAAAATTTTCCCTCAGTCAAAAAAAGAAGAAGATGATTTTATCAAAGACTTAGTTAATCAAGGAGTTTTCATCAAAGATAATTTTGACAAGCTATTATCTAATTTAAAAGAAATTAAATTTACCAATTCTTTATTAGAAAGAGAAGAAAATAAATTAACCAACAAAGAGATTGAGAGACTTAAAGAAAAAGTTTTACAATATACCAATCAAAAACTAATGACGAATAATCAACCCTTGGAATAATAAATCGAAATTTATTTATGGAAAGGATAGAAAAAAAACCTTTAGAAGAAGAATTGAAGGAAAGTTATTTAGACTATGCCATGAGCGTTATTGTTTCTCGGGCTCTACCCGATCTGCGCGATGGCTTAAAACCAGTTCACCGTCGAATTTTATATGCGATGTACGAAGATGGCCTAACCCATCAGGCTAAATTTAGAAAGTCAGCTACTGTTGTTGGCGCCTGTCTAGGTCGTTATCACCCTCATGGCGACCAAGCTGTTTACGATGCGGCCATTCGTTTAGCCCAAAATTTTTCCTTGCGTTATCCCCTCATTGAAGGGCAGGGAAACCTTGGGTCAGTTGATAACCCATCTGAGTATGCGGCAATGAGATATACCGAAATGAGACTTTCAAAACTTGGTGAAGAAATGTTAAGAGACATTGAAAAAGAAACTGTTAATTTTGTCGCTAATTACGACGGAACAAGAAAAGAGCCAACTGTTTTACCCTCGCCACTGCCGCAATTACTTTTAAATGGCAGTGCTGGTATTGCTGTTGGTGTGGCAACTAATATTCCACCCCACAATCTTTCAGAAGTTTGTGAAGCTCTGATTTATTTGATTGATCATCCGAACGCGGAGATAAATGATTTTTTAAAAATTATTAAAGGTCCAGACTTCCCGAGTGGTGGCATTGTTTTTGGTGGCAAAAACTTAGAAGAAATTTATACCTTTGGACGGGGCTCAATTTTAATTCGAGCAAGAACAGAAATTTTAACTAACGAAAAGGGAGAAAAAGAGATAGTTATTAAAGAAATCCCTTATCAAGTTAGCAAAAGTTCACTTTTAGAAAAAATTGCTCATCTGGTCAAAGAGAAAAAAATTGAAGAAATAAGAGAGATTAAAGATCTTTCAGACAAAGAAGGAATAAGAATTGTCATTAAAGTAAAAAAACAAGCCCTTGCCCAAAAAGTCTTGAACCGTCTTTTTGCCCTTACACCCCTTGAAACCCCATTTTATTTTAATTGTTTAGCCCTTACTTCTGATTTGGAGGTGAAAAAACTTTCTTTAAAAGAACTTCTCTTGGGTTATTTAAAACATCGCGAAGAAGTAGTTAGACGTCGCACTCAATTTGAACTGATAAAGACAGAAGAAAGAATTCATATTTTAGAAGGATTTAAAATTACCCTTCACCATCTTAATCAGGTTATTGCCTTAATTAAAAAATCAAAAGACCGCGAAGAAGCAAAGAAAAATTTAGAAAAAGAATTTCATTTTGATGAAAAACAGGCTCAGGCTATTTTAGAAATGAGGCTTTATCAATTGGCTCATCTCGAAAGAGGAAAGATTGAAAATGAGCTTAAAGAAAAGAAAGAGAAAAGAAAAGAATTAAAAGAAATCCTTTCTTCTCCTCAAAAAATTTATGAAGTGATTAAAAAAGAAATTAGCGAACTTAAAGAAAAATACGGCGATCAACGAAGAACGGAAATCATCTCCTCTTTACCTGAAGAGTTTAAAGAAGAAGACTTAATTTCTGATGAATTGACGATAGTTATGTTAACTCGCGCCGGTTATATTAAAAGAGTTTCACCAGAAAATTTCCGTGCCCAAGAAAGAGGGGGAAAGGGAATTAAAGGATTAGAGGCAAAGGAAAATGATGTTTTAGAAGACCTTGTTTTAACCTCAACAACAACCAATCTTTTTCTTTTTTCCAATAAGGGGAAAGTTTTTTTTCTTAAAACCTACAAAATTCCAGAATTAGGTCGAACAGCAACCGGCGAAGCGATTGCTAATTTTTTAAATCTTTCCACTGACGAAAAAATTTCTTTTATTTTACCCCTCAAAGGATTTGATAAGACAAAAAATATTATTCTGGTTACTAGAACAGGTATCATTAAAAAAGTTAAAATTGATGATTTTCATTCAATCAGAAAAAGTGGCCTATTCGTTATCAATTTAGAAAAAAATGATGCCCTTAAATCAGCAAAACTCTCTCTGGCAGGAGAAGAAATTCTCTTGTTCACTGCCTTAGGACAAGTTATTAGATTTAAAGAGCAAGAATTAAAAATTTATTCCCGAGGTGCAAAAGGAATAAGGGGAATAAAATTGAGAAAAGATGATGAAGTTATCGATTTAGAAGTTGTTGATCCCCGTCGTATTAAAAACTTGAAAGTTTTAACCTTTAGTGAATTAGGTTTTGGTAAAAAAACCTTTCTTTCAGTTTATCGATTACAAAAACGCGGTGGTTTCGGCCTGAAGGCGGCTAAAGTTTCCGCCAAAACCGGCCGTCTTATTAAAAGTTTAGTTATTGATGAAAAAAATTTACCGTCAGGTATAAAAGGTGATTTGATACTTATCTCTCGCCTTGGACAGGTTTTAAGAATTCCTTCTCAAAGCGTTCCACTTCTTGGTCGAGTTTCACAAGGGGTGAGACTAATGAAATTTAAAGATAAAAATGATCGCCTAGCAGCTGTCACTTTAGTCTGATAATGAAACTTATTGAAATTAATTTTTATGATTCAACTCTTTAATTTAATTCTTTATCAACCGCTCTTAAATCTTTTGGTTTTTTTCTATAACACCATTGCCTTCCGGGATTTAGGGTTGGCCATTATTTTTTTAACCATTTTTTTAAAAATTATTTTATATCCCACCTCTCTGGCACAAATTAAAAATCAGAAATTACTTATTGAGCTTCAGCCAAAATTAAATGAAATTAAAAAAAAATTTAGTCATGACAGAACAAAGATGGCTCAAGCAACAATAGAACTTTATCGCCACCACAAAATTAATCCCTTTTCCTCCTGTCTATCTTTAATGGTTCAATTGCCAATTTTAATTGCCGTCTACCAAGTTTTTCGAACCGGTATTTTATCTCAAGAACTTAATCTTTATCCATTTATTCATAATCCCGGACAACTTAATCCAATTGCTTTTGGTTTTATTAATTTTGCTGAGAAAAATTTCCCCCTTGCTCTTTTAACCGGTATGGTTCAATTTTGGCAGAGCAAAATGCTTTCAAGAAAAAAACCACCGCCGGAGGTAAAAAAAGAAAAAGAAGCAAAAGATGAAAGTATGATGGCGATGATGAATAGACAGATGATGGTGATGATGCCTCTTTTTACCGTGATTATTGGTATGACCTTACCGAGTGGTTTAATTTTCTATTGGTTAATTAATTTAATTTTGACCATTGGCCAACAATTTTTCTTTTTTAAAAAACAAAAAATACTGATCTAATCTAAAAATATGAACCATCTTGTTTTTTTTAGAGTCTTGATTCTCGAACCCCTCTTTACTCTTTTTTATTTTCCTGTTTGGTGGTATTCTCAGGGCTTCGTGCTTGTTGTTAATTTTCTTAAAAAAAAGATTCAGATCACATGTCAAAATTTAGCCCTAAAAACTTTATTCTCTTTTCTTTTTAAACCGATGTACGGTGATTATTCTCGGGAGGGTCGGTTGATTAGCTTTTTTATGAGACTTATTCACCTTTCTTTTCGTCTTTTTCAGCTGACTTTGTTGATTATCTTTTCTTTAATTTTTATAATTTTTTATCTTTTTTTACCTCTCTTTACTGTTTATCAGGTGGTCTGTCATTTTGGCCATTTTTGTTATTATTTTCTTTGGCCGGAAATTATTTAGTTTATGATGGACGAATCACTTTTTTACCTTTGTCCCAGTTGCCAAGGCCAAGGCTATCAAGGGAAGAAAAAATGCCAAACTTGTTTTGGCCTTGGTGTTTGGCAGGTTTATTCAGATAAGAAATTGTTTTTTGACTGGGACCTTTCTTCTTCGGTTTTTATTGCCAAAAAAATAAAAAAGTTTTTTGGTATTTTAATCTATCTTTTTCTATTTTCCTTTGGCTTGATAGGATTTCTTTCGCTTCTCCAAGCGATTTTTTCTTTTAAAATTCCGTCTAATTTTTTACCTCTCTTTCAAAGAGAAAAATTCTTTCTCATGAAAATTTTTTGGCTTTCGCTTTTAACCGATCTTTTTTTAGTCTATTCTAAAATTCAAAGAAAACCATCTTTTCTTAGAATCTTTAAAGAAAAAAAGGAAAAAATTAATGTCGCCCATTATCTTTCAGCTGCTAGTGAAAGAGTCTTAACCGAGGCGATTATTTTGAGTCGAAAACTGTTCCATCAGCAAATCAATCCTGTTCATCTTTTTATTGGTCTTCTTCAAAGTGAGGTTGGTTTTACTGTTTTAGGCCGCCTTGGTTTAAACTGGACTAAATTAAAAGAAGCGATAGCAAAAATTTTAAGAGAGATTCCCCCTAATTACGAAAGAAGACCATCTTTATTGAATCCAGAAACTAAAAAAATAATTCTTCAAGCCTCGGTTTTAACTTTACAAAAAAGAAAGGATTTAATTTCTCCTTTAGCAATAATGCGAGCAATTACCGTCTTTGAAGGACCAATTAAAAAAATACTTGACGAAGATTTTGAGATTAGACCTCGGGAAATAGAAAATGTCTGTCTTTGGTTTGAAATTTATGAAGAAATTAAAAAGGATTGGCAGAGACTTAGTGAGGGAGCACGAAGACGACCAAAGGGGCCAATGAATGTGGCTATGACAGCCGTCGCCACTCCCTTTTTAGATGCTTTTTCTTCCGACCTCACAGCTCTAGCTCGTCTCGGTTATTTAGGTCCTTTTATGGATCGAGAAAAAGAAATAGAAGAGATTTTCCGTGTTTTAGAAACAGGTCAAGGTAATTTAGTTTTAGTTGGTCCGCCTGGGGTTGGCAAAACCGCCATCATTGAAGGTTTGGCTCGAAAAATGATTCAGAATGAAGTGCCAAAAATTCTCCAGGATAAAAGATTAGTTAGTCTTTCTTTAGGTCGATTAGTGGCTGGCGCTTCAAGGCCAGGCGAAATTGAGGAAAGAATGCAAATCATTATCCAAGAAATTATAAGAGCGGGTAATATTATCCTTTTTATTAAAGATATTCATAATTTAATTGGCGTTAAGACAACCGAGGGAGAATTAGATGTTGCAGAAATCTTGGCTGAAGCTTTAGAAAAGAAATATTTTTTACTTTTAGCTACTTCGACTTTAGGAATCTATGAGCATTGCTTAGAATCGTCGACTTTGGGTCAGGTTTTGACCAAGATTAACATCCAAGAACCGGATAAAAATAGCGCCATTCTTATTTGTGAGGCAAAAGTCGCTGCCATTGAAGCAAAAAATAAAGTTTTTTTCTCTTATGGTGCTTTAGAGAAAGCCGTTGAATTAGCCGAACGTTATCTTTATGAAAAATTTTTACCCCAAAAAGCGATTGAACTTCTTGAAGAGGTAGCGGTTTTTGTCAGGCAAAGAAAAGGAGCAAGGGCCATTGTCTTAAAGGAAGATGTGGCAGAAATTGTCGCTCAAAAAACTGGTATTCCTTCAGAAAAAATTAGTCAAGAAGAAAAAGAAAAATTATTAATTCTAGAAGAAAAAATTCATGAGAGAATTGTTAATCAAGAGGAAGCGGTTCATTTAGTCGCTTCAGCCATTCGTCGAGCGAGAACAGAATTAAGAGATCCGAAAAAGCCGATTGTTAACCTCTTATTTTTAGGACCAACCGGGGTTGGTAAAACCGAATTAGCCAAAACAGTGGCTGAGGTTTACTTCGGTAAAGAAGAAAAAATGATTCGTTTAGATATGAGTGAATTTCAGACTAAAGAGTCTTTAGGTCGACTTATTGGCTGCCCAAGTGAACCAAGGGGAGTTTTAACCGAAGCTGTCCGTAGAGCACCCTTTTCTCTCTTACTTCTTGATGAAATTGAAAAAGCTCACCCTGATATTCTTAACCTTTTTTTACAAGTCATGGACGATGGTCGACTAACTGATTGGCAAGGGAAAACAATTAATTTTACTAATTTAATGATTATTGGAACCTCAAATGCCGGCACTGAATTTATTCAGGAAGCACTTCTGGCTGGTAAAACAATCGAAGAGATTAAAGAAATCTTACTTAAAGAAAAACTTTCACCTTATTTTCGGCCAGAATTTCTAAACCGTTTTGATGCTGTTGTCATTTTTAAGCCATTAGGGAAAAAAGAACTTTTCGCTATTACTCAACTGATTCTTAAAAAGCTTAGCTCTCAGATTGAAAAAAAAGGTATTACTTTCCAAGCGACAGAAGAAGCAATCAACGAATTAGTGGAGAAAGGCTTTGACCCAATTTTCGGTGCCCGTGCTCTAAAACGAACCATTCAAGAAGAAGTTAACAATGCTTTGGCTAATTTTCTTTTGACCGGCAAAATCTCCCGTGGCGATCTGGTAATTTTAGAAAAAGGTGGTAAAATAAAAATAGAGAGAAAGTAAAAATTTATGAAAACAGTCAAAAAAGTAGTTATTTTAGCCGCTGGCCTCGGCACAAGATTTTTGCCTATTACTAAATCTTATCCCAAAGAAATGTTACCCTTGATTGATAAGCCGATACTTCAATATTTGGTTGAAGAGGTTGTTGATTCTTGTCTTAAAGATATTGTTTTGGTTCTTTCCCCAGAGAAAAGAAATATTAGAAACTATTTTCAAAAAAATAGAAAGCTAGAATACTTTTTAAAAAAAAGAAGACAAAAAAATTTTTTATTAAAGGAGGTGGAAAAAACCAATCGTTTGGTCAATTTGCGTTATTGCTATCAGAAAAAGCCTTTAGGTATTGGTCAGGCACTTCTTTGTGCCGAAAAAGAGATTAAAAATGAACCGTTTGCCTTATTCTTTGCTGACGATGTTATTGCCAGCAAAACACCTTGTTTAAAACAAATGTTGAAAATTTATCAAAAATACCAAGCCACCATTCTCGCTGTTGCACAGGTTCCTTGGAAAGAAGTTTGTCATTACGGCATTGTGAAAATAAAGAAATTTCAGAAAAGAGTTTCTCAGGTTTTAGATTTGGTTGAAAAGCCAACGTTAAAAGAAGCTCCTTCCAACCTTGCCATTGTTGGCCGTTATATTTTAGAACCAGAAATTTTAAAAATTTTAAAAGATATGAAACAACCAAAAGAAGACGAAGAGCTTTATTTAACTGATGCTCTCAAAATTTTATTAAAGAAAAAACCAGTTTATGCTTATAAATATGAAGGTCAATGGCTTTCTTGTGGCCATAAATTCGATTGGTTAAAAGCTAACATTGAGTTAGGTTTAAAACATCCAGAAACAAAAGTTGACTTAAGGAAATACCTTCGAAGTCAAAATAATTAACTTGGTTTTAAATTTTATGAAAATAGTTCGTATTCTAATTCTTGTTTTCATTATTTTCTCTTTTCTTTTTGGTTGGGAATTAGGAGCTCAAATACCCGGTCAACCTCAACCTAGAAAGCCAATCTTGCCACCCGTTAATCTTTCTTGGTGGGTGGTCTGGGAACAACCGAGTGATTTTACTGACTTAATTAATACTTTCCGCACTCTCTATCCCTATGTTAATATTGAAGTCAAAAAATTTCGTTACGAAGAATATCGTGAGGCTTTAATTGAGGCTTGGGCCCGGGACGTCGGACCAGATATTTTTTCTCTCCCCAATACCTGGCTTAGAGAATATCAGGAGTGGATTGTTCCGATGCCAGCCAAAGTTGCTTTAAAAAAAGAAATTCAAAGTGGTCCTTCTTGTGCTCGAAAAACAAAAATCATTACCGAAGAAAAACCCTTACTTACTCTTAAAGATTTAAAAGAAAAATTTGTGGGTCAGGTAGAAAAAGATGTTTTAATTCAGGGTCGAATTGCTGGTCTACCTCTTTCTTTTGATACCCTAGTTCTTTATTACAATCGTGATCTTTTAGATGCAGCTGGTATTCCTGAACCCCCAAAAACCTGGGAAGAGTTTATGGAGGCAGTGATTAAGACAACGTTGATAGATAAACAAAAAAATATTTTTCAAGCGGGTGCAGCTTTAGGGACAGCCAATAATATCGAAAGAGCAGTTGACCTTCTTTCTCTTTTGATGATGCAAAGTGGCATCAATATGACCAATCCTCAGGGTTTGGTTACCTTTAATCAAGCCTGGCCAGACGATCCATCTTATTTTCCAGCCGAAGAAGCTTTGAGATTTTACACTGATTTTGCTGATAAAAATAAAGAAGTTTATACTTGGCATAAAGAGATGCCCTCGAATTTAGAAATGTTTATCCAAGGGAAATTGGTTTTCTTTTTTGGTTATGCCTATCACTTACCTTTAATTAAAGCACAGGCCCCGAACCTGAATTTTGGCTTAACCAAAATGCCCCAGAGAAGTGGAACGCTTAAAGAAATAAACTTTGCTCATTATCCAGTTCAAGTCGTCTCCCGAAAAAGCAAAAATATAGAAATGGCATGGTTTTTTCTGAATTGGGCAAGCCAGAACCCAACTCCTTATTTAAATCGCGCCAAAAAGCCAACCGCCCTACGAAGTTTGATTGCCATCCAATTGCAGGATCCAGATTTAGAAGTTTTTGCTTCACAGGCTTTAACAGCTTCCTCTTGGTATCAAGGGAAAAACCCACTTTTGGTGGAAGAAGCTTTTAAGGAAATGATTGATGATATCAACGAAGGCAGAAAGTCTTATCTAGAGGCAATCAATTTCGCTGTCCAAAAAATTAATCAACAAATAAAATGAAATTTTTTAATTTTCACATTCACCAAAATAGCCAAAGTTTCATTTTCAAAATCTTTTTTCTCTTTTCTCTTCTTTCTCTTTTCCTGTCTATTTTTTCGCCGGTTTTGGCAGAAAACACCACCTCCTCAACTTCAATGGTCACTGTTTATACGTGTGATACAAGCGGTTGTCGTCCTGGAGGATTGATGAAGGCCGTCTCTCTAAAATGTGCTTGTTGTGGCGATTGTGATTTAAACGATATTCTTAAAATCGTTGTGGGAATCTCTCGTCTGATTCTTCGTTGGGTTGGTGTTTTGGCTCTTATCTTTTTTATTATTGGTGGTATAATCTGGTTGACCTCCAGTGGTAATCCAGAACAGGTAAAAAGAGGGAAACAAATCTTGGTTGGTACTCTTATCGGTCTTTGTATTGTTTTTTTTGCCTGGCAAATTGTTAATATCATTATTTGCGGACTCTCTCAAGGTAAACTTGAAGAATCTTGCACCCTCTTTAATCGGAAATGGTATGTCTTTCCGGGCGAAAAAGAAAAAAAATGTCAGATGGAAGAAAGACCAAATGCAGCTTGTTTTACCAACTGGCCTGAATGTCCATCTTTTGCGGCGATGGGTCCCAATCCCATTTGGAATTCAGATTGTAAGAAAGAGGAGGTAAAGACCATCCAGCAAAAATTAGCTCAACTTTGTTGTTACGGTACAGGTGTAGCAACTATTGATGGTTGTTTTGGCCCGGAAACAAGAAATGCAGTCAAATTATTCTGTCAAAAGAATAGTGGTTGTGGGACTGGTAATGATCAAGGTTATGTTGATCAAACGACCTATAATTTAATTACCACCGGCACTGACCTTCAACTATGTCAAGAATAAATATATGTCATTCTTTTATAAAAATTTTCTTCTTCTTGCTACTTTCTACTTTCTATTTTCTAGTTTTATTTTGCCGGTTTTAGCTGAAGAAACAACCGAACTCCCTAATCCCCTTGGCACCGGCATGACCACGGAAAAAATTGTTGCCAATGTCATTAAACTGATTTTAGGTTTAGTTGGTGTGTTGGCTTTGATTATGTTTATTTACGGTGGTATTACTTGGATGACTTCGGGTGGCAATGTTGAAGCGGTTAAAAGAGGAAAAAATACTTTAGTTTGGGCGGTTTTAGGTTTAGCTGTTGTTTTCTTTGCCTACAGTTTGGTCAATTTTATTTTAACCAAAGTGCTTGGCGTAAGGTAAAAACTTTTTAAAATAGACTGTGGATAAATCTTTCTTGACTTTTTCGTTTTTGGAAGTAAAATAAAACCATCACCATTCTTTTAAAGGTCGTCATTAACTAGACACAAACCTTGTGTTTAGTTCGGAGGGAAAATAAAATTGGAAAAATATGAGAAAAATTCTTTTCACTTTATCAACCTTAACTTTACTGGCTTTACCGGGCGTCACCTTTGCTCAAGTCAATGAATGGTTGAATAACATGGCTTTACAGAACATTCTGCCGACCAATGTTGATCTACCAGGTCTTGTTTTCAGCATTATTCGCTACATTCTTGGTTTCTTAGGGGTGGTGGCCGTTGTTGTCATTATTATTGGTGGTTTTATGTGGATGACAGCGGCTGGTAATGAAGAAAAGGTGGCTAAAGCCAAAAAGGTTTTAGTTCAAGGTTTGATTGGTTTAGTCATTGTTATGTTAGCCTTTGCCATCGCCACCTTTGTCATGAGTATGATTCGAACCAGCACAGCTGGGGCCTAATCTAATTTTTTTAGGGAAGAGAAATTATTTTTTAAATTTCTTTTATGAAAAAAGGAAATTTCTTTTGCCCTTCCTTTATTTTTCTTTTTCTCTTATTTCTTTTCCTTTCATTTCAATTTTCTCTTGCCCAAGTTGACCCTCAAGTTTTGGAGGGTGAAAATTATTTAGATGAATTAGGCCAAGGAACAGATGTTTTAGAAAAAAGAGATTTAATTCTCCTTATTTTCTCGATTGTGCGCTATCTACTTGGTCTGATTGGTGTCGCGGCTGTCATAGTTATTATTTCGGCTGGTTATTCTTGGATGACAGCGGCTGGTAACGAGGAAAAAGTGAAAAAAGCCAAAGCTGTTTTACAAAATGGTATCATTGGTTTGGTCGTTATTATGATTGCCTATGCCTTGACGATTTTTGTTTTTAAACTCATTCGCGGCGAATTATAATTTTATGAAAATAAAGAAACAAAAAAAAGAGAGAATGTTTAAAAAAATTTTTTGCTGGTTAATTTTTTTATTTTTACTTTTTTCAGCTATCAAACCAGCTTTAAGTCAAGTCAGACCCGAAACTTTAAATCTTTTAGAGAATGTAGCTGGTCAGGCTGGTTATAAAGCGCCCCAAGATCCAGTCAGAATAGTTATTCGAGTCATTAATTTTCTTCTTAATTTAGTCGGTGTCTTTTTTATTTTAATGATTATTTACGGCGGTTTAATGTGGATGACCGGTGGAGCAACTGATTTTTTGTGGTTGGGCGGTGCAGGGCAAGAAGAAAAGATAAAAAAGGCCAGAACACTTATTCGAGATGCCATTATTGGCCTAGCCATTATTATTTTATCTAAGGTTATTTATTATTTTATTGTAGAAAGATTTAAAGAGGCGGGAGAAGAAGTGGAATGAGAATTGATAAAGTTTTATTTGACTAAATAATATTAACAAAGACAGAGACGAGAGGGATATAAAATCCGGGTTGTTGTGAGATTGTTGGCTGAGTCGGTTGTGGTTCTGTTTGGTGTTGAGATTCTTCGATTTTTTACCTTTCATTTCTACCTCCTGGACATTTTAGAAAAACGTCCATTAAGTTTCTGGCTACCGGAGGGATTTGTACCTTCCAAAAAACTGCCCTATTAGGTAGCTAATTTTTATTTTTCTATTAAAATTCTAGCAAATTTTCAAAATTTTGTCAAAAGCAAATTTCCACTTATTTAAGCGGAAATTTTATGTTTAATGATATAGAAACTTTAAAATTAAAAATTTTTAAGTCTTTGTTTTAGTTCAATCATTCCCTGGATATCTTCCCAAGCCGTGGCTAAGACTTTGACGGTGCTTTTTCTCTGAACTGTTCTTCTTTCCATCCATTCAACAGGAATTTCTTTGATTTTAAAACCTGATTTTTCAGCCAAAATTAACAATTCGCTATCAAAAAACCAGTTATTATTTTTTATTTTTGGCAGAATTTCTTGACTAACTTTTTGAGAGATAGCCTTAAAACCGCACTGAGCGTCTTGAAAGCTTGGCTGGAAGAAAATTTTCAATAGTAAATTATAAATCCGACTCATTAATTCTCTTTGAAAAGATCTTTGAGTTTGACTTTCTTTTTTTAATCGTGAGCCGATGGCTAAGTCGTAATTTTCCTCAGCAATGGCCTTGATTAATAAAGGAAAGTATTTTAAATCAGTGGCTAAATCAATGTCCATATAAGTATAAATGTCCGCTGAATATTCTGACCAAGCCTTTTTTAAAGCATAGCCTCTCCCCTTTTCAAGAATATGAAAAAATGAAATTTCTTTATATTTTTTTGATAATTTTTCAGCAATTTCTGACGTCGCATCACTTGAACCATTATCAGCAATTAAAATTTGCCAATTAAAATTTTTGAGATTTTTTTGACAGAAATCAAAAACTTTCAAAGTATTTTCTTTAACAACCCTTTCTTCGTTGTAAGTTGGCAAGACAAGAAGAATTTTTTTCATAAAGAAAATAAATTAAAAAATAGAAAAAAACAGCTAAATGAATTAAGGAAATGAGAATGGAAAATTCACCAGCCAAATTTCTAATTTTATTTTGCCAATCTAAATTTAAAAAAGTCAAGGGTAAAGAATAGATGAGATTTAGGAAAGCGGTTAAAGAAACGATCAAAAAAATTCTTTTTAATTCTTTTCGAAAAGGTAAAATTAGACAAAAAATAGTAAAGAAGGGAAAAATATATCTTTCATGCATAGCGGTAGGGAGAAAATAAAAAATGAAGGCGATAAAAAGATTGCCAAAAAGAAAACAATTAAATTCACCTTTATTTTTTCTTAACCATAGAAGAACCAAAAAATAACTTAAACCAAAAAGAATGAAACCAATACAACCATAGCTAAAAGGACCAACAAAGACCGTATCATCTTTAATAAAATTTCTACCTAAACCAATCATTACCTGAGGAATCCACCAAAGATTAAAAGCATTCATTGAAAGGGCCGGGCTCATTCTGGCCGAGGCTAACCAAGTTTTTTCAAAAAGCGAAATTAAAGAAAGGCCGTTGATCAAAAGAGGAGAAACAAGGACAAAAAACAAACTCACTGCTACTAGTAGAGAAAAAGATAAAATTTTTAGACCATAATTTTGCCAAATAAAAAAAAGAAAAAGAGGAAAAAAGATGACAGCTTGAAGTTTGGTTAAAAAAGAAATGGTCAAAAAAATAAGAGAGAGAAGTGGTTGTTTTTTATCTAAAAAAATTAAAGCAATGATCAAAAATAAAACAAAAAGAGAGTCCCACTGCCCCCAAATTGATGAATTATAAAGAATAAAAGGATGTAAAAAATAAATGAAACCAAACCAGAAAGCTTTTTCTTGGCCAACTTTTCTTTTTAAAAAATAAAAAATCAAATAAGCAGTCCAAAAATCAGCCAAAACCGCTGGGATTTTAAGGGTCCAAGCGGTCAAAGACGAACGAAAGATTAAGTAAAAGAAAAGAGTAAAAAAACCCAACCAATAAACCCAAAGCGGTGGTAAATTTGGTGATTGGGGGTTTTGATAGAGAGAAAATGGTCCGTATTTTAAGACATTTTCACTCCATTTTTGATGCACTCTTAAATCCCAACTAATACCTGGTAAAAAAATTAAAACAAAGCGGAACAAAATAACTAAGACAATCAGAAGCCAAAAAATTTTTTTATTTTCCATAAAAAGAGTTTTAAGAGATGAAGGATAAATTTGCCAATTACTAACCAGCTTAATTTACTTGCACCCTTTTTTCGATCGATGAAAAGATAGGGTATTTCTCTAAAATTTTTGTATTTTCCTTTGACAAAAATTTCTAAACCAATTTTATAACCAAGCGGTGAAAATTCCATACCTTCAACAACTTCTTTTCTAAAAAAGAAAAAACCAGAAAGAGGATCAGAAATTTTAGGTACTAAAATTTTAGCCAAGAAAGTGGCTAGGCCAGAAAAAACCTTTCTTTTTAAAGGCCAATTTTTAATTCTACTCCCCTTGACTCTTCGACTGGCTATCACTAAGTCAACCTCCTTTAATGCTTCTATCATTGGTAGAATTAATTCTGGTGGATGCGAAAGGTCGGCATCCATGACACCCCAAATTTTACCCTGGGCGTTTTTAAAACCCTCAAGAACAGCCAAAGAAAGATCTCTTTGTCCCTTTCTTCTAATTAATTTTATTTCTAAAGGATAATTCTTTTTTACCACCTCTACTTTGTCAGCTGTGCCATCAGGCGAATTGTCATCGACAATAATTACTTCTAGATTTTTGATTTTTAATTCAGAAAGAGTAGAAAATAATTTCTCAATATTTTCTCTCTCATTATAAGTAGGGATGATTAAAGAAATCATATTGATGATTGTTTTTGTTTTTAGTTGAATTTTGATAGAAAAGATAGAAGAATAAGTAAAGAAAGCAAAAAATATTAATAAAGACAAAAACCCAAGAGGAAAAATTAGAGAGATTAAAGAGATAAAAGGATTGCCGGAAAGGCGCGATAGCAGCTAAGTTAGCAAAAAAGGACAGAGAAAGCAAAAGATAAATTAAAAACAAATTTTTATCTTTATTTAAAGTCAAAATCATTAAAGGAAAAAGAGGATAGAGATATCGTTCGTGCATTCTGGTTAATAACATAAAGAAAGAGAAGGTTAAAAAAGCGCTTGTTAAATAAATTATTTTTGGCGAAGAGTTTTTTAATAGATTTTTGACAGCCCAAAAATAAGTAGTAAAGAAAAAAATAAAGCCAACTAAAAAATAAGGAAACAAACCTAAAAATTTTGCTAGATCAGAAGTAAGATATGGATAATAAAGCCACCAGAAATTAAAAGCATAGACTGAAAGATAAGAATATTGACCAGCAAGAAGAAAAGGAATTTTAATCACAGAGAAAATTTTGCCTGATAAGATAAAAGGTAAACAAATAATCAAGGCGGTGAGGATAGCTAGGCCGATATTTTTAAAAAGATGAAGAAAACCTTTCTTTTGCCAGTTAAGACAAAAAATTAAAGGAAAGAAGATAATACTCTGCATTTTAAAAAGAAAAGCAATGGTTAAAAAAATCCAAGAAAAAGAAAATTTATTTTTGGTGACAAAAAATAAGGCAAGTAAGATAAAAAAAGTATGGATTGAATCAACCTGGCCCCAATAAGCGGAGTCATAAATTAAGCCTGGATTGAAAAGGTAAAGAGCGAGAATGAAAAAGGCCAGCCAAAATTTTAGTTGAAATTGTTTTCGGAGTAGAAAAAAAATAAAAAGGCCAGTTAATAAATCAAAAACAATGGCTGGTAATTTGAGAAGAAAATAAAGCGGATAGGTATTTAATTCAAAATTCGGTGAAAAAAACTTTTGATAGATTTTTCCGATAAGAGCCAAAACATAAAGATAGGGCGGAAAATAATTAGGCAACATTACTTCTGGATTGACTCGTTGTTCATAAGCATTAAGTACACCAAATTTCGTGATTGATTTCGCCCATTCCTGCCAAAAATTTAAATCTGGCCGATAACCAGCATAGGGAATAAGCCAAAAACGAATCAAAAAGGCAAGAATGAAAAGAGAACAAAGAAATAAAAAACATATTTTTTTATTGGTAAAAAAAATCTTCATCTTTTAATCATTAGTAATAATTCTAAAAACTGAACCATCTAAATTATAAAACATTTTTTTCTCTTTGATATGTGGAATTTCCTCGGCTCGGGCGACATATAAGTAATTTTTATGAGGGTCATAACATTGATTAATATCACAGAATTCATATTTATCAAAAGAAACTACTTCTTGCCAATTATCTGGCCGATAGACTCTTTTCACTTCAATTGATTGAAATTTTTTAGGATCGTATTTAAGATAAAATAGAAAATAGATATAAGGTTGATTAGCTTTATTAGTAAAAACTATTTTTGTATATTTATCTTGATTTTCTTTAATATAATTAATAACCTCTTTAAAACCAAATTGGTAAAGCGTTCTTTCATAATTATATGGATAGCCAATTTTAAAAAGAAAATCAGCGTTTAGTATTAATGATAGAAACAAAATAGATGATAAAGAAAATATTATTTTTCGAGGATTAATTTGCAACCTTTCTTTCAATAAAAAATAAATTTTATAACACCCATATGCGGCAATAATTTCTAAAAATGGTAACATTGGAACAGATCTTAAACTGCCGGGGTTAGGAAATGTTAAGGCCGCAGGTAATAGAGAAATAATCAAAATCCAAAATAATAATCGATGCTTTGCCAACCCCCTTTTTTGCCATAAGAAATAAATACCCATCAATGCAGCTATTAAAATTGGTAGCAAATAATGAGTAAAAAGGAATTTTGGACTTAAATAAACCAAATAATTTATAAAAAATAAAATTGGCCAAAAAGAAAAATTAAAAACTGAAACCTGATAAAAACGACCTTGGATTTTTTGCCAGTTAGTTAATTGGGTATACAAAAAGGGTGAAGCAATAGCCAAAAAAACAAAAATGGATAAAATAATATATTTTTTCCATTGCCAAACCCTTTTCCTATAAATTATTAAAGACCCTATTAATAAAAGAGGATTATAGACTTTTGTTATTGCATACGTATAGAAATTTAAAGCCAGAGGAACAGCGCTTAAAACAATGAACTTCGGTTTTTTTAAACCCTTTAAAAAAAATAGGATAGTTAAAGAAATAAAAAATGGAACAGTAATTGCTTCAAAACTTGCTCGACTTAAAAAAATATGCCAAGGAGAAATAGTCAAAAAGAAAGTAGCTAACAAGGCAATAGATCTTTTTTTAAATAGTTCTTTAGTTAAAAAATAAGTTAATAAAACAGTTAAAAATCCGAAAATTACTGACGGAAGTCTGGTCGAAAATTCATTTAAACCAAGGAAGGCAATGAATGGAATAGTAATATAAGGGTAAAAAATATGATTTCTTACATCAACCCGATCACTAAAAGCTTCAAAATATAATGGTAAAAAATTTCCTCGATGGTCGCGTCCTGTTTTTAAAAGTGAATAGGCTTCATAACCGTTAAGCACCTCGTCTTGGTTAAAAGTTATAGGAAAGATATTGAGACAAATAATTCGTAAAAGAAGGGCAGCTATAAAAATTAAAAGAAGAAAAAGTTTCTCAAAATTTCTTTTCATAAAGGCTTTTGTTGTAGGATGGGGATATTTTTCTTGACATTAAGGTCAAATAATAAAATATTGGGTATAAGTTCAGTAAAAGAATAATTCAGAAATAAATCATTTTTTAATTCTTTTTCTACAATATTTTGGTTAAAATTAAGAAACAAAAAGTACTTTCTTTTTTTATCTTTTTCCAAAATTTCTAAAAAACTTGACCTTTTATCAATTTGCCAATAAAACATTCGTTGAGCGTAATAAGCTATTTTAGGGTTATGCTCCATTGGGTATAGAATTCTACTTTGATAATCGGTATTTAAATTAATTATCTTTCCCAAGAAATAAGAAAAAACCTCCCCTTGATGATAAAGATGTTTCGTAAACTTAAAGGAAAAAGAGACAAAAATGATGGTTAAAAAGATAAAACTAAGGACAAAAATTTGAGGATATTTTTTTTCAAAAATTTTTACAACCATAGCACTGCTAAGAGCGATGGCAGGGAGGTTATAATATAGCCAATAATCATGGACCCAGGCGATCAATTTAAACAGAAAGATTGTGATAATACCAAAAACAAATAAAGAGAATACAAGAAAATCATCTTCGCTTTTTTTATTTTTGGCAATTTTAAAAAGAAAAGAAAAAAACCAGATCAGTGAAAGAATAAGTAGGGGGGGTGTGAAATAATTGAAGGAGCGGTAAAGCTCTAGGATAGTTAATTGAAGGATATTAAATTGATAATTTTGGGAAGTTAAAGATCCTGTTCTATTTAAAAAAGTCGAAAACAGTTGTATTATTTCTTTTGTGGAACCTGTGATGTAAAAAATATAAAAAAGATAAAAACTAAATATTATTAATGCTAAAGTAAAAAAAATAAATAAAAATTTAAAAACATCTTTAATATTTTTTTTACAAAAAAAATAATGTATCACTATAGTAAGAGGTAGATAATACATCGGCCAGCCAATTAATGTTCCTAAAATAAAAATAATAATCATCCCCCACAAATACCCCCCTCTTTTTTCTAGCCACAAAAGATAGAAATAGATAAAGAGAAGAACAAAAAAAACTAAAAGTGGTTCAAAATTGACCATTCGACCGAAGTAAATTGACATCGGATTAAAAGAAAAAAAGAAAGAACTAATAAAGGCAATTTTTATTCCCCAAATTTTTCTGACCAGGAAATAAAAAATGAGAATACTAAGCATTGAGAAAAAAATAGGTACAATTCTCGCTGCCCATTCTTTTTCTCCAAATAAAAAGAAACTGAAAGAAATTAAAATAGGTAAAAGCGGTGGGTGATTAAAATAATAAAAAAATTCGTGTGGCTGAGCTGGCCCAGCATTGATAATTGGAGCAAACTTGGTTGTTAGATAGCCGTAATTTAAATGATTTTTAGCAATAATACTCCAAAGAGCACCATTGAAATCATGATGCCCGATCCACGGCTCGGTAATTTGATAAACCCTTGTTAATAGAGAGAAAATTAGAATTAAACCAACTGTAATAGTTTCTTTATAATTTTTTATTTTAGAAAAAAACATTGATTATTTTTTTAAAGCTTTAATAAAATAGTTAAATTTCAATTCAAAAGTTTGTATCTCTATTTCTGAAAAGCCATTTCTTGTTAACAATTCTTCAATTTCTTTTTTAGAAAAATAATGTTTATGATCTTTTATTTCTTTGGCACTGGTTATCTTTAATTTAAAAGCTAATAACTCAAGAAAATTTTTAGCTTTTTCTGAGGGGGTGGTGATTAATATTACTCCACCTCTTTTTAAAATCCGATAAGCTTCTCGAATGACCTCTTCGGAATTTTCTAGGTGTTCTAAAACACTGAGCATAGTAATGCAGTCAACACTTTCGTTCTCCAAAGGTAAAAAGTTATTGAGATCTGAATTAATAAATTGTAAATTATTCTCCTTAAAAGAAATAATTTCTCTATCTATTCCAATGCCCAATTTTATTTTCGATGATAACTTTTTAAGAAGATAAGCTGATTTTCCACAACCAAGATCACAAAGAACGCAATTTTTGGGGATATTTTTTTTGATTTTTCTGACCCTCCAGAGTCGAATTAAACTATCTATTAAATTAAAACCCATTTCATCATAAAAAAATTTGAAATATAAAAGAGTGTAGGCAGCTATAATTCCATCCTTCCACTTAATTTTTTTACCCTCTTTTTTGTTTCGAGGATAATAATGAATAGGTACTTCATAAATTTTTATTCCTCGTTGGGCAATTTTAGCTGTAATCTCAGGACAGAATTCAAAACGCCGACTTTCTAAATTGATTGATTTTAATAGATCTGTTCTAACTAATTTATAACCAGTTGGTTCATCTGTAATTTTTGTGCCATATAAAACATTGGTTATCCAAGTTAAAAAAAGACCACCGATTAAGTTTAATAAAGATGATGTTTTGTTTCGTAGCAGACGTCGTGAACCATAAACAACCAACGCCCCCTTTTCTTCTACTGGTTGAAGAAGGATTTTGTAATCATTTGGATCGTATTCTAAATCAGCATCTTGAATAATAACATAGTCACCAGTTACAAAATTAAGACCAGTTTTAATAGCCGCTCCCTTACCTAAATTTTTGAGATGAGAAACAATCACATATTTATTTTCTAATTTTTTGAGCAGACCCTTTGTTTGATCTGTCGAACCATCGTCTACGATAATTATCTCTTTCTCCCATTTATTTAACTCTACATTTTCTATTTTTTCTAAAACTTTTAGAATGGTTTTTGCCTCATTGTACGCGGGAATAATAATAGATAACTTTTTATTTCTCATAAAGCAATAATTTGATAGATTGAATTTTTATCTCTTTATCCTATAAACCTTCCCCTCCTCATCTTCATAAACTTTTTCAAAATTCTTATCGGCTTGAAGGTTTTCTTCTAAGGCCTTGCGGTCGGGTCGAACATGAATGTAAGAAGAATGAAATTTTTCTTGAAGGATTTGAGCTAAATTTTCTTTGGTTTTCCCAAAACTGATTTTCTCCCAATCCCAGTAAAGATCTGGATTTCTCTCATACATAAAGGTGGTATCGAGGCCAATAATATAACGATTTCGGTCATTCCAATAAAAGAGCATCGGAAAATCGTCCCAGGAAGAATGGAAAATTATTTCGCCAGGCTTGGTATTTTCCTTTAGCCAATCGCTAACCTTTTTATATTTTTCAAAAGGAATACCGATCTCCAGCCTTTTTTGGGTGCCGAGCCAAGCCCGGTCTAAAAAATAAGCAACACCAAACTGGAGGATTAAAGAAATCATCACCAATAGAATGACAGTGAGAATACTAAAAGGATAAGAGAAAAAAGATTTAAATTTTTGAAAGTAAGAGCGCCAGTCAAAAAGGGTAAATAATTTTTTGAAAGAAAGCCCAGAGAAGAAAAGAGCAAAGGGGACAAAATACTCGATATTTCTTCTTGATTTGATAGTGTAGAGAAAAAATAACCAACTTAAAATAAAAAGACTCAATGTTTTTGCTTTTTGTCCAAAATAAGGATTATTTTTTAATTTTTTAAAACTAACCAAAAACCAAGCCGAAGCAAGAAAGAAGAGAAAACAGACAAAAGGTGAATTAAAAATTAGATCTTTAACATCGTAAGGATACCATTCGGCGCCAACACCAATTTTACTTTGTAAATTAATGATGCCGATTTTGACAATATGGACCCAGTTAAAAAAAAGATTTTGAGGAAAATAAGGGTTAAAAATTAAACCACCAACAAAGCCACCCAAAGAACAAAAAAATAATTTGACATTTATTTGGTTAAAAAGATATTGAAAAAATTTTTTAATTTTTAGTCGCCAATCTCTGAACAACAGCCAATTTTCAATCATTTTTTTCAAGGCAACTGAGAAGCAATAAATAATGACGGCGACAAATAAAATTGGCCAAGTATTATAAAGCCAAACATAAAGAAAAGAGATAATCAATAAGAGAAAATATTTTTTCTTAAAAAGAGCATATAAGCCGAGAAATAAAACAGTCAAGGCGGCCGAGGGGGCCTTGGCTAAACTCATCCGAACCAAAAACATTGGCGAGGTAAAAAGAAGGAAAGCAAAAACAAAGGAAAATTTGATTTTAAATTTTCGACAAAGCCAATAAAAAATAACTGTGGCTAGGCTAGCAAAAAAGATGGTGGCGATTTTAATGCCAATCAGAGGATTGTAAAATTTAACAAAGGGGATAAGAAAAAGATGATAAAGAAAATGATGATTGGCGTAATAATCTTTTAAAATAGTAAAGGGTAACCAAGGAAACTCTTTAACTAAATTTCCTTGACTAAGCAAACTAGCCATTTTTGCGTGATAAAAAGAATCAGGATCGTTGAGGGTGGCTAATGATTGTAAAGAATTGAAAAAAAATAAAGCAAAAAGAGAGAGAAAAAAATAAGTTAGAATTGTTGGTAGATGAGGATTCTTAACAACGATTTTTTTTAAAAACCTCATTGACTTAATTGATTTTTGAGATAATTAATTAATTCGACTGGCGTCGGATCAACTTGATTTAAAATAGCCAAATAAAAACTTAGCCAATCACCCAAAAGAACCATCGCCATCATTTCGGTTAATCGATTTTTTCCGACAGCCGGGATTGTTTCAAAACATATTTTTTCTTGGCGTAAAAATTTTTTAAAGATATCTAAAGCCTTTTTAATTTGCTCATCGTAAAAAGCACTTTCTAAAAAAAGAAAAAAAATCTCGTCTCGGGTTTGAAAAGGAAATTCAAGACCGATGATAGTATTATGAAAAAATTCGGGCATTGTCTCGGCAAAAGAAAAAGTTTTAGCATTTTCATTAATTTCTTTTTTCCATCTTTGAGCGACCGGACTAAGATGTTCGGCACCAATAATAAAGGGCAAGCGATCAAAAATTTGGTAAGCGAGATATTTGGCAACATTGTCCTCGGTCTTTTGTTTTGGTTCAAGCAATTGACTAAATTCTTCTAAAAAGTTAATAAGGGAAAGGAAGTTTTTTTCAGAAAATTTTATTAATTTTAATTTTGAGCAAAGAATAAAAAGAGAGAAAAAAAGATAACCAAGATTAGCCCGCGATGGTCCAGAACCTTTAAATTGAAAACGGGGAAAATGATAAATTTCGGCCATCTGATTTAATTTTCCCCCACCACTGATAATAAATATTTTCGCCTTTTTCTTTTGGACTGATTTTAAAGTTGACAAAACTTCTAAAGTATTACCAGAATAACTTAAAAAGACAACTAAGGTATTTTGGTTAATATATTTAGGTACTTGATAGCCACTTACTACTTCAACTGGCAAAGAACTTTCAAAACTTAGAAACTTTTTCATTAATTCAGCCGCCACTCGATCGCAGCCCATGCCAACAAAAACAACATTCTTTATTTCTTTAAAATCGGCCGGTGGATTAATTTTTTCTTTTTCCTGCCAAACTTTTTTTAATTGAAACGGAAATTTTTCCATTAAGTAAGCAAGATTTTGGCCATCAATGGCTTTGATTTTCTCTAAATGGTCAAGTATTGGCATTGTTCTTAAATTTAGCCATCTCATCGTTAATTATCTTAACATTTTTCTAGAAAAAAGTCTATTGAATAAAACAAAAAAAATGATATGATAAAAATCAGTAATATAATCACTAAATTATGTCTGGACATAGCCGTTGGGCAAAATTAAAACATTTTAAAGGCGCTCTCGATGCCAGAAAGAGTGCTCTTTTCAGTAAACTTTCTCAGTTAATTTCCGTCGCCGCTAGAGAGGGTGATGACGAAAAAACAAATTTTAAATTACGTTTAGCAATTGAGAAGGCTAAAAAAGCTAACATGCCCAAAGAAAACATTGAACGGGCAATTAAAAGAGGGGCCGGCAAAACAGGCGAAACGCAAATTGAGGAAATAACTTATGAAGTTTTTGGTCCAGAAGGGATAGCGATTATTATTGAAGCCTTAACGGACAATAGAAACAGAACGATTTCCAATTTGCGACGCTTACTTAATCGTTACGAATTACATCTTGGTGAAAAAAATTCAGTTTTGAGATTATTTGAGAAAAGAGGAATTCTGCGAATGACGAATTTTAATCCGCCAACTGATGGGCAAATTAAAAATTTAGAAGATTTTGAATTAAAAATAATAGATTTAGGCGCTGAAGATTTTCAAGAGGAAGATCATGAACTAGCTATTTATACAAAACCAGAGAATTTACAAAAAGTGAAAGAAGGTTTAGAGAGGGAAGGCTTTAAAATTGATTATGCGGAAATCGAGTGGTTTGCTAAACACCCCATCACCATTCGTCCAGAAACACAGAAAACAATTGATGCTTTTTTTGCCGAGCTAGACGAAGATCCGGATATCAATGATTATTATACCAATATTGAGTGAGAGATGGTTATTGACAACCAGTTCTTGATTTTGGTTTATCAGTTTTCAGTTTTAAGACTAATAACTAAATAATCTATAACTTACAGTTAAGACTATTAACTATTTTATGATTATTCTTGGCGTCGACCCTGGTTTAGCCAGAACTGGCTATGGAATTATAAAAGTTTTACATCGAGGCAGAGCGAAAAAAAGCTATCAGGTTATTGATTATGGCTGTCTTATTACTCCACTTGAATTATCAACTCATTTCAGACTAAAAAAAATTTATCATGATTTTAAAAAAATTGTTAAAAAATATCAGCCAGATCTCTGTATTGTCGAAGAGTTGTTTTTTGCTCAAAATGCTAAAACAGCGATGAAGGTTGGCGAAGCAAGGGGGATAATTCTTCTAACCCTGGCAGAAAAAAACATCCCCCTTCTCTCTCTCACCCCCTTGCAGGTTAAAATGGGTCTGACTTCTTATGGTCGAGCCTCAAAAAAACAAATTCAGAAAATCGTTAAACTTCTACTTTCTCTGAAAAAAAACCCCCAACCAGATGATGCGGCTGACGCTTTAGCCTTAGCCATTTGTGGAGCAAGGCTGATAAAAAATATGAAATTATACGGAAATATAAAAAAATAATTTATCATTTCTTACACCATCAATGATCATATTTATGTTTATACTTTATGTTTAAAGAAATTAAAAAATTAATAGCAAAAAGTAAATTAGTCATTAAAGATTGTGCTCTAGAAAACGGGGCAATTGTCGCTGCTAATACAGATCATGATTATTATCCACGTGAAGCCGCTAATTACCGTTGGGTTTGGCCGAGGGATGCAGCTTTTATTTGTCGAGCAGCAGATATTTTAGGTTTAAAAGAGATTCCAGAAAAATATTTTCGGTGGCTTTTAGATCGACCACAAGATTTTAAAAAAGATTCTTTACTTTATACCAATTATGCGACGAATGGTCGTTTTGGTAGTATGGGAAAAATTTTTCAACCCGATCAGATGGGTGAAAGTTTGTGGGCTATTTATTCTCATTTCAAAAATGACCTATCAAAAGCGCTAAAATTTAAAGAATTGATTGAAAGATTAGCCAATGGCCTCTGTCGGGTTTGGCAGAAAACTCATTTTTCCATTCATACGATCGATTTATGGGAAGATGTTTCAAGAAAAACAACCACAACGATGGAAAATAATTTTACTTATTCGCTAGCTGCTTGTGCTCACGGCCTAATTTTGGCTAATAAAATTATTCCTCACTCTCTTTGGTTAAAAACCGCCCAGCAGATGATTAAGGAAATAGAAGAGGCTTACGATCAAAAAAGAGGTTATTTTTTAAGAAGTGTGGGCAAGGTTTTGGACACCAATATTGACGCTTCACTTTTAGGTTTAGTCTGGCCTTTTGAAATCTTTTCTCCTGACGATCCTAGAATGATAAGAACGATAGAAAGGATAGAAAGGAATCTGGTCGAAAATGGAGGTGTTCATCGTTTTCAATTCGACTATTTTGATTCAGAGGGTTCAGCGTGGGAAGGAGGGGGAGCTTGGCCAATTTTAAATTTTTGGTTAGCTATTTATTGGCTTTTAAGAAAAAATAGAAAGAAAGCACTTAGTTATTATCAGTGGGTGGTGAAAAAAGTTAGAAAATTTAATTATTTTATTCCGGAGCAAATTTTTGAAGATTTTCGAATTGGTCTTTATCCTTTAGCCTGGTCGCATGCTATGTTTATTATCGCCAGTCAATATTTAGGTTTTATAAAATAATCTATGACTAAAAAATTGAAGATTGTTTTTGTGGCAGCTGAAATGACTCCTTTGGTTAAAGCTGGTGGTCTCGGCGATGTTGTCCTTCATTTATCAAAAGAATTAGTCAGAAAAAAACAAGAAGTTTTTTGTTTTTTACCTTATTACGGCTTTATTTCTACTCAAGAATCAACAGCCAATCATTTCGAAAAAATTTTAGAAGAAGAAATAAAAATTGATGATGAGGTTTTTTACACTACTCTTTATCAGACGAAAATTACCAAAAGATTGCCTAAACCTTTGAATATTTTTCTAATTTCTGAACCAAAATTTTTTGGCAAGATAAAAAAGACATATGGTTATCCCGACCAGGCTCAGGCTTTTTATTTTTTTTGTTTTGCTACTTTATTTTTTATCGAAAAATTAAATCTCCAGCCAGATATTATTCATTGCCATGATTGGCATGCTGGTTTGATACCCTTTTTGATCAAAAATAAAATCTTTTTTTCAGATAGAAAAGTTCCAACTTTATTTACGATTCATAATATGGCTTATCAAGGTGCCCGCGGACTGAGGGCTAGACTCGTGCCCCCAGAAAAAAAAGATGACGGCAAAAGTCCTTTACCCAAAATCAAAGACGAAAGGTGGAACCTCATTAATTTTTTAAAGAGAGGAATTCTTTTTGCTGATTTGATTAATACGGTGAGCGAAAGATATCGAGAAGAAATTTTGACACCAGAATTTGGTGAGGGATTGGAGAAATACCTTCAACTCAGAAAGGCTGATCTTTATGGTATTATTAATGGTATTGATTATAATGTTCACAATCCAAAATTTGACAAAAACATCTATTTTAATTACGATTGGCGTTCTTTAAATAAAAAATTGAAAAATAAAATAGCTCTTCAAAAAGAAGTTGGTTTAGAAGAAAATCCAGAGATTCCTCTAATTGGCATGGCCCATCGATTGACCGAACAAAAAGGTTTTGATTTGATTATTAAAATTTTGCCGACCCTTCTAAGATTAGATTGTCAAATCATTATGGTTGGCAGTGGCAAAAAAGAATATGAAAAATATTTTGCCAAAGAAGCGGACCGTCATCCCAAAAAGATGGCCTTTATTACTCCTTTCTCGGAAAAATGGGAATCAAAAATTGACGCTGCTTCAGATATTTTTCTTCTACCTTCTCGCTTTGAACCCTGTGGAATTTCGCAGTTGAAAAGTTTGAGATACGGCTCAATTCCGGTCGTCAGAAAGGTTGGTGGCTTGGCAGATACGATTAAAGATTGGGACCCAGTTAAAGAAGAAGGTAATGGGTTTGTCTTTACCAATTGGCATGAAAATGATTTATTAGTAGCCATTAGTCGAGCCATTGAATCATTCAAATACAAAGACAAATGGCGAAAATTGGTGCAAAAAGCAATGAAACAAGTTTTTTCTTGGGATCTACCAGCTCGTAAATATTTAGAATTATATAAAAAAGCCATTGAAAAGTTAAAAGTTAAAAATTAAAAATTTTTATGTTTTGGGCTTGTTTATTACACCTCTATCAACCACCTTGGCAAAAGAAAAAAGTTTTAAAAAAGATCATTCAAGAATCCTATCAGCCAATTTTAAAGATTTTAGAAAGAAACAGACGGGTAAAAATTACTTTAAATATCTGCGGAAGCTTGACTGATCTTTTGATGAAAAATGGTTTTCAAAAAATTATCAAAAAGATAGAAGAATTGGTTAGAAATAACCAAATTGAATTGACATCTTCGGCCAAGTATCATCCCATTTTACCGCTATGTCCAAAAGCAGAGGTTATTCGTCAAATTAAATTGAATGAAACAACTAATCAAAAATATTTTCGAAAAAGCTGGCGACCAAAAGGATTTTTTTTACCAGAATTAGCTTATGATAAAAAAACGGCTAGAATTATTAAATTTTTAGGTTATCAATGGCTTATTTTAGACGAAATTGCTTATACCGGTAAAATTGGTGAAGTTAATTTTGAAAAAAGATATCAGATTAAAGACTTAAGGTTAAAAGTAATTTTTCGTAATCGTGGACTTTCTGATATTTTCTTTACTGGCTGGCTTAATTCAGAAAGGAGGTTTTGGCAAGCTTTGAAAAATGATAACCGGTCTGATAAATTTTTAATTACCGCTTTTGATGGTGAAAATTTGGGTCACCACAAACCAGGAACAGAAAGAATTTTTGAAATTCTGGTTAAGAAAATTAAAACTCTAACTATTTCTGAGTTATTAGGAATTTACCAAAAAGAAGAAATTGTTAATCCCCTCTCTTCTTCTTGGTCTTCAAAAACAGAAGAATTAAAAAGTGGTATTCCCTTTTCTTTGTGGCGAAACCCTCAAAATAAAATTCATCAACTTCAGTGGCAATTAACTAATTTTGTCATTAATCAAGTCGACAAATCAAAAAAAGACCAGAATTTTCAAAAAGCCCGAAAGGCGCTAGATCAAGCCTTAAACTCGTGTCAATACTGGTGGGCTTCGGCAACGCCCTGGTGGTCACTTGAGATCATTACGGAAAGCGCGAAAAAATTAGTTAAAGTTTTAAAAATATTGAAAAAAATAGACCAGAAAATAATCCACCAAGCAGAAAGAGTCAAAGAAAAAATTATTTTAATGGCTCAGGACTGGCAGAATTCTGGCTATGTGAACAAATTAAAAGAATCTTATCTTAAAAATGGACCATCAAGATATTTTGGTGGGAGGGTGATAAAATAATATATTTTATAATTTAATAAATAATCAATAAAAATTATGTCGGAAAAATCTCCTGAAGAAATTTTTAAAGAGATTTTTCCTAATAGCCGATTCGAATGGATCAAAAAGGAAGGGTTTTAGAAGAAAGGGGAGAAGTGATTCAACAGGGAACTAATCCTGAGAGACCAAAAAAAAAGGAAGTTGGTGGCTGACTAAACATCTTTATAATGATAAAGGAAAATGGCTTGGCAAAATTACCAGTATTAATTGTGTTGGAGAAAAAGGAAAAATTTTAACTGAAGGAAATATTTTAGAAGAAGATATAGAAGAATTTTTAGAAGAAGAAAGGAAAAAATAAAATTTAAATAAACCTTAATATGCTCTTTTCGATTTTTCTCCATTTCTATCAACCGCATTTTCAACAAAAAGATATTTTAGAAAAAATCGTTAATGAAAGTTATCGAAAAATTTTAAAGATTTTAAAAAATCAGCCAGAAGCAAAACTGACCATCAATCTTAATGCTGGACTTTTGGAACTTTTAGAAAGAAGTGGTTATTCCGATGTCATTGAAGATTTTAAATTTTTAGTTTCGAGAAATCAGATTGAATTGACCGGCACAGCGGCTTATCATGCTTTTCTACCACTTTTGCCAGAAAAAGAAATAGAAAGGCAAATTTTAATTAATCGGCAAATCTCAGAAAAATATTTTGGCAAGTTTTATCAACCAAAAGGATTTTTTTCACCAGAATTGGCTTATGATTTAAAGGTTGCCACCGTTGCTAAAAAATTAGGCTTTCAATATATTTTAGCCGAAGAATTGGCTTCGCCCTTTAAACAAGATTTTTCAAAAATTTATCAAATTAAGGGTCTGAAAGATTTTTATATTATTTTTAGAAATAAAAGACTCAGTGTTTTAATTCTTTCAGCTATTTTAAGAAACATTCACTCGCTAAAAGAAGAGATAGCTGAGGATTTTACAAGAGACTGTTATTTGTTGACCATTATGGATGGAGAAACCTTTGGTCATCATCGACCGGGTTTGGAAAATTTTTTACTTGAGATTTTTAAAGACCAAACAATTAGAAAAGCAAAAGTTTCGGAGATTTTAGAAAAATTTAAAACCAATGAAATTATTGAGCCACGAGCTTGTACCTGGTCGTCCGAAGAACAAGATTTTTGGTTAGAAAAAGAGAAAGGGTTGGTTAGTCAATATCCTTTTATTTTATGGTTTCATCCTCAAAATCCAATTCACCATCTTCAATGGGAATTTACTGATTTTGTCATTGAAGAAGTTGAAAAAAATAAAAATCACCCCCTTTACCAAAAACTGAGAGAAAAACTTGATCAAGCCATTTCTTCGGATCAATATTGGTGGGCAAGTGCTCAACCATGGTGGAGTTTAGAAATGATTGAGCAAGGTGCCTATCATTTAAAAGAAATTGTCTTGGCCCTACCTTCTTCATCTCAAGTTAAAGAAAGAGCAGAAAAATATTATCAAGAAATTTTAAAAATTGCTTTTGAGTGGCAAAGGAGTGGAAAAATTCGAGAAACTTATCGAAGATTTTACCAAAGAGAAGAGAAAAGACCTTTTAAAGAAAGAACACCAAATGATTGGTATAACCTTATCATTTTAGAATTTGAAGATGAGATGAAAAAAGCAATCGAAAACTTAGAGTTCGAAAAAGCAATTAAGTGGCGAGACGCTCTTTATAAATTAAAAGAAGGAACCGACATTTACGATGTCTTACACGTGGTGGACGATCTGAGAATGAGCCGTCAATTACCATCTTTGAAATCTTTTTATGAACATTCTCTTGATGAATTTTCTTCCTTGGTTAAAAATTATTTCAAAGCATTTTCTGAAGAAAAATTTGAAAATGAACAAATGGTATACCTGAAGGATTCAATTAAAAAGGCATTTTTTGAGAAAAAATTTGGCCCCCTTGGCTTTTCTCAAGATAAAGAAGGAAATTTTTATCTTTGCGAATATCCATCTCGAGAAATAAAATTTTATTTAAATGATGGTTGGAACAGTTTCTCCGGCGCTTGTTTTCCTAAAGAAGGAATTTATGGCAACAAAAATCAATGTCAATATGAAGTCAGAGAAAGAAAAATAAATATCGAAATCAAAGACGGTAGCTTAATTGACTTTTTTTTGAAGCTTTTAAAAACTATAGATAAAAATCGAGGGGGAAAATTAAAGGTAGCTATTTTAAGAGAGCAAAGAAAATGGCGGCCAGAATTTTTTAAGAAAAATAAATTTATTAAAATACCATATTCTCAATATTTTGCTTTTAAGTTTAGAATTAGCGGTTTTAAATTGTAACAAATATGTTCACCCTTTTAAAAAGAAAAATCAAAAAGACAAAAATAAAAAAACTATTAAACGAACAACAGGCTAAAAAGATTCTTTTTCCTCTGATAAAAAAAGTTTCCCCTCGTCTTAAAAAAATTGATGATTTTAAGATTGAAATTCTGAGAAACTTTCTTGGCAAATTTAGAAATCTTACCGTCAGGTACACTTTTCTGTTAAATTATGGAAAGGTTAAAAAAAGAGAAAAATTTTTAGCGAAAATTAATGCTTTATCTCTCGCTCCGCGAAAATGGTTTGAGGTTTCTAAAATTCTCAAAAAAAGGGGGTTTAAAGAAATACCGAAAATTTTAGCCTATCTGCCGACTTTCAATACTGTTTTGTATCAAGAAGTCAAAGGAGAATCATTACAACACCTATTAGAACAAAAAAAAATTTCAAAAGTTATCAAAATCGTTCCCCAGATTAGCTTACTTCTTAAAAAATTTCACTCTCTTAAAATAAAGAAATTTTTTATCAAAAAGGACAGAAAAGAAGAAAACCGAGAATATCGACACTGGCTTTTTTTAATTAGAAAATGTGCCCCTCGATTTGAAAAAAGATTCAAGAAAACTTTCCGTTTATTAAAAAAATTTAGAGAAAAAAATAAAACCTCATTTTTAAAAGAAAAAGACTATCTTTTGACTCATGGCGATTTTCATTTTGGAAATTTGATTTTGATGAATAAAAAAATAAAAATGATTGATTTTACTGAATCGGAAATTTACGACCCCCTAAATGATGTTGCTTCTTTTTTATCTCAAACCGAATCGATGTTAAGATATTATTTCCCGCAAAATTTTTTAATCTATCAAAAGAAAATTGAAAATTTATTTTTAAAAAATTATTTTAGACGAGAGGTAAAAAAGAATGAAAAAATAAGAATAAAATTTTTCAAAATCAGAAACTTTTTACAAATGGCTGGGGTTTTATCTTTTGTTACTGGGCCGAAAAGGGATAAATTTCTGGCCGTCAAAAAAAGTCTTGATTTAGCGGAAAAAGAATTAAAATCAAAAATATGAGATACATCGACCTTCATCTTCATTCTTATTATTCGGACGGCCTCGACTCGCCAAAAGATTTGGTTAAAAAAGCGAAAAAAGAAAAATTTTCAATTATTTCTTTAACTGACCATAACTGTCTTGACGGTGTTGAAGAGGCAATTAAAGCAGGTCGAAAATATAAAATTAAAATTATTCCCGGCGTCGAAATTGAGACTAAATTTAGAAATTATTCTTTTCACCTCTTGGGTTATAGAATCGATTGGCGAAATCAAGAATTAAGGAACGTTTTAAAAAAAATGCAAGACCAAAGAAAAGAGAGAATTGAGGAATGTCTTTTAACTTTAACCGAGCAAGGCTTTGCAATCAGTAAAGAAAGAATTTATCAAGGTCCCTCAAAATACATTGGTTTAAATTGGATTATCGATTTTTTGAAAAGAGGCAAGAATTGGCAAAAAGTAAAAAGAGATTTTCGGTGGAAAAAAAATCAAATTTTGACCCTGCCCGAAATTATTCAAAAATACTTTGTTCATGATAAAAAACAAATTTTGCCCGCCGTTGAAATTTCTTTTGAAAAAGCTATTTCTTTAATCAAAAAAGCCGGCGGCATTCCGGTTTTGGCCCATCCAGCTGAACAGCTTTCCTGGCGAGATGATTGGCTTTTTTCAACTCTGAAAAAGAAAGGACTGGAAGGCGTTGAAGCTATTTCTGCTCATCACAACTGGGCAAACATTGAACATTATCAAAAAATCGCCAAAGAATTAGACCTTTTAATCACTATTGGTTCTGACTATCATGGTGATTTACCAACCGAATGGCAATTTCCTATTAAAAGTCTTTGGCAGTATTTTAAGGTTAAAATAGATCCTTATTTTTATAGTTCATTAAAAAAAATTATTACTTAATTTTATGAAAGTTCTTTTCGTTGTTTCTGAATTAACGCCAATGGCTAAAGTCGGTGGTTTAGGCGATGTGGCTGGGGCATTGCCAAAAGTACTTAAAAAACTTGGTATTAATGTTCGAATTTTCCTCCCTTTTTATCAGATGATCAAGGGTAAAAAATATCATTTGAAGTTATTGAGTTTAAAAAAAATCAAACTTGCCCACATTAGCGAAAGAATAAAAATTTATCAAACCAACCTTCCGTTAACGAAGGTTCCTGTTTACTTAATTTGGAATAAGAAATATCTAAGTCAAGGAGGAATTTATTTTGAAAAAAGTGCTTTTGTTAATAAATTTGCTGAAATAGAAAGATTTTTATTTTTTTCAAAAGCTATTTTAGAAATTTTTCCCGTTATCAAATGGTGGCCAGATATTATTCACTGTCATGATTGGCACAGCGCTATCTTGCCAGCCTTAGTGAAATTGCGAAACCAAAATTCAAAACTTAAAATTAAAACTTTACTAACTATTCATAATTTAGCCAACCAGGGTCGATGGAATGCTCAAGAAATTTTTAATTTCTTAGGCCTTCGGGGCGATGAGTTGCCGTCTTTTAAAATAAGATTTGATGGGAAAACAGACCTAAACATTCTGCAACAAGGCATTCTTAATGCTGATTTGATAAACACTGTTAGCCCTTCTTATGCTCAAGAAATTTTAACAAAAAAATTTGGTGAAAAATTGGAAAAAACATTAAATCAAAGAAAAAAAGACCTTTTAGGTATTTTAAACGGCCTTGATACAGAAATTTATTCACCAGAAAAAGACAGAGAAATTAAAGTTAATTATTCCGTTAAAACTATAGAAAGGAAAGTCTTTAATAAAAAAGATCTTCAACGCCTAACCCGTTTGCCCTTGACCGAAAAACCAATTTTTAGTTTTATCGGTCGCCTCACTGATCAAAAGGGTTCAGAGTTAATTGCTCAAATAGCGCCATCGTTGATTAAAATAGGCTGTCAGTTTATTTTTTTAGGCCAAGGTCAAAGTTTATACGAAAGTCAACTTAGAGATTTAGCCAAAAAATATAAGAAAAACGTCTATACAAAAATTGGTTTTGACGAAAAATTGGCTTCCAAAATTTATGCTGGTGCCGACATGTTTTTAATGCCCTCTCGTTTTGAACCCTGTGGCCTCGGCCAAATGATAGCCATGAGGTATGGTACCATTCCTATTGTCCGTGCCGTTGGCGGCTTGAAAGATTCGGTAGAAAATGTTAGAGTAAATGGTCAAAGAATTTCAGGGAATGGTTTTATTTTTAAAAATTACAAAAAACAAGAACTTTTGACGGCTAGTCGGAGGGCATTAAAGTTTTTTAAAAATAAAAAAAATTGGCGGAAAATTCAAGAAAATGCCATGAAAAAGGATTTTTCTTGGCAAAGCTCAGCCAAAAAATATCTTCAACTTTATAAAAAAATATCTTCTAAAATATGAAAGCAGAAATTCGTAAACATTATTTTTTAGATAAATATGTGATTATTACGCCGGCTCGAGCCAAGAGACCTCGGCGAACTGGCCAGCCTCAGAAATTGGTTAATATTGAAGATCCCGACTGTCCATTTTGTTTTGATAAGGTCGAAAAAAAATTATTGATTAAAGGTTATCCTTCTTTTAAGAACCCTCAATATTTTGTTTTAAAAAATAAATATCCGATTGTTACTCCTGACAATCAAAAAGCTTATGGTTGGCATGAGCTTATTTCAGAGACGCCCGACCATTTTCAAGATTTATCAGCAGTAAGCATTTCTCATATGATTGGTCTTTTGAATGTTTATAAAGATCGAATTAAAACCATTAGCCAGATGAAAGAGATAGACTATCTTTTAGTTTTGAAAAATCATGGTTTAGCGGCCGGAGCTAGCCGACCACACGCTCATTCACAGATTTTAGGTCTTAAGATGTTGCCGCCCTTAGTTCAGGAAGAATTAGAGATTTTAACCAAAAATCAACAAACAAAACAAGATTGTCTTTATTGTCAAATTCTTCAGAAAGAGACAAGAGGTCCGCGACGAATTTTTGTTAATAAAGAAATCATCGCTTTTTGTCCATATGCTTCCGAGTATCACTATGAGGCCTGGATTTTACCTCGACGACACGTGGCGAGTCTAATTGATTTAACAGAAAGAGAAACAATCGTTTTTGCTAAAGTTTTAAAGAGAATTTTGAGAAAAATATTTAAGTTACGTTTAGCCTATAATTTTTTCTTTCATCATTTAGTCAAAAAAAATAAAGACTGGCATTTTTATTTTAAAATTCAACCCCGTCAGTCAATTTGGGCTGGTGTCGAAATGGGCACAGGGATGGTAGTTAATTCTTTAGCCCCAGAGAAGGCAGCTGAGTTTTATCGGCAGTAAACTTTCCTAAAATTAAAAAAAATTTGAATTTATTTTTTGTTTTTTTGATGGATTTGATAATAAAAATTGAATATATTTATTTTACCTCTTCTTGGTAAACCTCAAAAATATCTCCGACCTCTATCTCTTCACTGCCTTGATATTTAATTCCACACTCTTCACCTTCATGAGCTTCTTTGACGGCCATTCGATTAATTTGTAATTCACTTAACCTTCCTTCGCCAAACAGTTCATCATTTCGCCAAAGGCGAATTTTTGTTTCTGGTTTAACAATACCAGTTAAAACCCTGCCACCAACAATGGAAAAATTTTTCTCTTTTCTAAAAAGAGCCAAAATTTTTACCTTGCCAATTAAAACTTCTTTTATTTTTGGCTCACTGATTTTAGTCAGCTCTTTTTTTACAGCCTCGATTAAATCATAAATGACTTGATAAAGATTAATTTTTATCCCTTCTTCACTAGCCATTTTTTGGGCATTAGTTGACGATTCAACCTGAAAACCAAAAACAAGAGCCTGATTTTTTTGCGCCAACAAGACATCATTTTCATTGATTGAACCTAACCCCTTTTTAATAATTTTTATTGAGATCTCAGGTGTTTCTAATTTTTTTAAAGCCTCGATGATTGCCTCGAGTGAGCCGATTTTGTCGGCCTTGATAATTAAATTTAAAGATTGAACCTTTTCTTCCTTTTCTTCTTCTTTTTGCTTAATAATTGGCGATATTTCCCTAAAATATACTTTTTTAATTTTTATCTTTTTTTTCAGTTCTTTAATTTCTTTTTTGTCTTTGACTTCTAAAATATCACCAACTACTGGTAAAGTTTTTAAGCCAATAATTTGAACCGGTGTGCCGGGTAAGGCTTCATTAAGGTTTTGCCCCTGCCAATTTTTCAATAATCTAACTTTTCCATAACTCTCGCCGGCAATAAATGAATCGCCAATTTTTAATCGACCAGTATGGATAATCACGGTTGCCACTGGACCGACACCTTTATCTAAATGAGCTTCAATAATGGTACCGATGGCCGGACGATAGGGATTGGCCAAGAGTCTTTCTTTTTCCATTTCCGCCACCAATAAAATTAAATCTAAAAGCTCATCAACACCCTGGCCGGTAGCGGCAGAGACATTTTGACAAATAGTTTTGCCACCCCATTCTTCAGGCGTCAAATTTAATTCGGATAATTGTTTTTTTATTTTTTCTGGATCAGCCTCTGGTTTATCGATTTTGTTAATGGCAACAATAAAAGGTAAATTTTCTTTCTGAATGATTTCTAAGGATTCGATTGTCTGTGGCTGAAGGCCATCATCGGCGGCAATAACTAAAATAGCTAAATCAGCTACTTGGCCCCCACGAGCCCGCATCACCTTAAAAGCTTCATGTCCCGGTGTATCTATAAAGGTGATTTTTTTACCCTTCTTTTCAACTTGATAAGCGCCAATATGTTGAGTAATCGCCCCCGCCTCTGAGGCGGCAATTTGAGTTTGGCGAATGGCGTCGAGTAGACTGGTTTTACCATGATCAACATGACCCATAACCACAACGACTGGTGCTTTTGGTTTTAAATTTTTTTTATCTGTTTCTTGAAGTAAAATTTTTAATTTTTCTTTAATCTGAATCTCTTTCTCTTTTTCTTTAACCTCTTCTGTTTCTTTTTCCACTTTAAAACCTAATTGTTCAGCGACGATGGCAACAATCTCAAAATCCAAATTATCATTAATCGTGGCCAGAATTCCATTTTTAATGAGTTGTTGGATGACTTTATTGACTGGCAAATTTAATTTTTCGGCTAACTGACGAACAGTAATCGTCTGAGGGATAAGGATTTTTTTCTCTGCTAAAACTTCCCCTTTTGTCATCTTTTCTTTAAGCTTTTCCAAATATCTTTTTTTCTCTTCCTCTTTTTTCATTTTTTGCCAAACGGCAATGACTTTTTTTGCTTGTTCATCGGGAATCTGAATAGCCTTCGGGCCAATGTCAAAACCAAGCTCAGATAATTTTTCCTTGAGCTCTTGAGCGGTAGTTTTCAAACGTCTGGCTAATTCAGTGATATTCATAGATAGCTATTTTGATTAAGAAAATAAAAAAAGAATTATTTTTATTTTAATTCTTTTTAATCAATTTGTCAATTTTTCTTGATTTTAATTTGTTTGATTTTCGTTCTCAAGGGGCTCAGTTTTTTCTTTGCCGATTAACCAAACCTCTGGCCAGGGTTTATAATGGGATTTCCAAACCTCTTCTTTTTTTTCACCATTTGGATAGATAATTACCCGACTAAATTCCGTCTCTGCTCCAGCCACAGCTTTTTCCACTTTCTTTTTTTCACCGGCTGGCAACTCTTCGGTTTCAATATACTTCGGCGGTCCGGGTGAAACAACATTAAAAATTTTTGGCGGTGACACTTCTACCTTACGGCCATCAGCCGTGCCATATAACTCAAAAATTAATTTTGTCCCCTCGATTTTCGTCTGAAGCAAAAGCCAAGAAGAATAATCATTAATAAATTTGAAATCAGGTGAAGGATGATAAATAGTTGCATCAACCCCAGCTGGTTCATAATAGATCACTCGAAAAGCATGAGGGACTCTTTGGGTGATCGGAAGTCCGGCATTAAGAGCAAGCCGAAAGGCGGTGGTGCCAATCTGACAAAGTCCACCACCTAATTCAGGAACCGTTCGATTTCCTTTAATGACTAATTCTGGTAAATAACCTTTTTCTTCAGTAATTTCACCAAGGGCCCGGAGTAAAGAAAATTCCTCATTTGGCTTAATTAAAATTCCATTTAAAGTTTTAGCACCAATTTTGATATTGTGAATTCTATTTTTTGGACTACCTTTAAAATCTGATTCACCTCTGCCTACTAATTCTTTGATACCTAATTGATTTATATCTTCGATAAAAATTGATGGTTTTTCTAAAGTTACTTCTAATTCAATTTCTTTTAAATTAGCAAAGATATAATTTCTAATCTTCTCTCCACTTTTTTCAATTTCTAATTTTCTTCCCTCTTTGGCTAATTGAAATTCAACGACTCGGTTATTTTCCATTTTAAACTTTGCTTCCTGAACGGGGCGGTCTATTACTAAAGCAATTTTTTCTAGAAAATTCATTATCTTTTCCTGATCTAAGTCAAAGTTTATTTTTCCCCCATCTTTTTTGAAGATTAACCAATCTTTTAAATTTTCTTTGGTAATAATCCACCTTTCTTTGCCATAAAACAAAGAGACAGGGGCTAAATTAACTATTTTTTCTGCCCCAGCCAAAGAAAATTCAATATCTTTTTGACGAATCTCCGGCTGTTGGGGAACTTTTTCTATGACTATTTTTTTTAAATCAAGATTGGCCAGATTTTCTTTTAAATCACTGATTACTTTTTGATAGTTAAAACTCAACCCCTCCTCTTCGGGAACAATTTTCCATTCTCCACCTTCATATTTTAGAGAAGCTTCTTTAGCTTCTTTTTCTAATGTTTTAAAATTTGATTTAACAATTTTTAAAATCTCCTCCTCATCGATTGTGAAGATAAAAGGAATTTTTTTTATACCCCCTTTTAAAGCCAGAAAAGGAAATTTATTTGGTGTGGAAAGAAAAATTTCTTCAATTGTTTCTTCTAATTTAAAATGAATAATTCTTCTCGTTAAATCCGGATCGTTTAGGGCAATCACGACGGGATAAAGCGTCATTTCTTTTTTTTCAGAAAAAATTTTTATCCCTTCTTTTTCAATTTGGTTAATTTTTTTTTCTAAAAAATCTCTTACCTCTTCTTTTGAAAGGCCCTTTAAATTATCATTGCCTAAATAAAGATCGGTTAAAATTATTTTAGCAAATTTTTTTTGATAATTAATAAAAAAATAACAGAGAAGAAAGGTGGAGATTAAAATAAAAAAAAGATAAATTTTGAAATTTGCTCTTTCTTCTTTCATTTTTTTATTTTTAGTATTTTTGAACTGACCGTTTCCTCTTTTTTCGGCAAAGTAATAGTTAAAATGCCATTTTTAAAATTTGCCTTTACTCCTTCAATTTTGACCTCGTTTGGCAGAATAACGGTTCTTGAAAATTTGCCCCAAAAACATTCTTGATGAAAATAATTTTTCGGCTCTATTAGTTCTTCATTTTTTCTCTCTCCTTTGATGGTTAAAATATCTTTATCAATAATAATTTCTAAATCATCGGGATTGACACCAGCCAAGGCCGATTTAACGACAATATTATTATTTTTATCTTGATAAATGTCCAAAGAAAGTCTTCCCTCCGAAGTTTCAGAAAACCAAGCCTTCTCTTTTTCAATAATTTTTCGTTCAACTTCCTGTTTAATTGTTTTTATTTCCTGACCTTGCTTTGCCAACAAATCTTCGTCAAGACGAGAAATTTTAGCCCAAAAATTTCTTTTTATTTTTTTACTCATAATTTAAGATGTCTAGAAAGAAAAGAAAAAATTAAAAAGAATAGGGTAGAAAAAATAGCTAATTCATAAAAACCAAAGCCAATCATTAAGCCAATTAAAGAAGTTAATAAAAGCAAAACTAAGCTGGTTATTACTTCTTTACCTAACCCTTCTTTCCTTAAAATTCGACCACAAAGGAAAATACCCAAAATTAAAACAGCTGGCAAAAATGCAAGATCAATTTTTGAGTAGAGATTAAAAAAGATTTTTAAAGAAAAAAGAGCAAGACAAGTAGCCCCTAAAGAAATCAAAGGATAAATTTTTACATCCACAACCTTTTCTTTTTTCTGATGAAGCCAAAAAATGAGACCACCAAAAATTAAAGAAAGAATTAGACGAAGGATAATCTGAAAGAGAGATAACATATCTAACAATTATTATCTCTAATAAGACAATCTTTGCTTTTTCTAATTTTATTGATTATTTTTCAATCACAAGTACCGTCTTTTCACCTTCTAAAATATCTTTGTCTTCACCTGGCCAATCATGGATCGCTTGATAAAGTATTTCTGATGGATAGGAAAATTTTTCACCCCGTTTTGTTCCCGGGTCATTGGTGATGATTCTATCCTTGGTATAACCGCGGGCTACCAACATGTGATAATAAGGACCAGGTTGACGGTAATAAGGATTTTTTAAAAGTCGACCGGCGGTAGGAATAATAATAGGATTTCCTTTTGATAGTTCTTTTTTAATTTCCTCAATAGTTATTTTATCTAAAATTCTTATTTTTTGCCAGCCATAATATTCTTTAGCTAATTTACCAACTTCTGCTATGGTTAAATCTTTATGAGCGCCCCAATTTTTTATCTGCCAAGCCACCAAGTCTTGGATTTCCTTTTCCGCTATCTCTTTAGTTAATTTTTCTCCCTTGAGAAAATAATGGACCATTATCAAGGCTGCTTCTTCGCAAGCATTATTATGCAACTCATCCCAAATCGCTGTTGGTGCTTGAGGAACAAAAGACATTGGTAAATCAAATTTTTCCGGTAAAATTTGAGATTCGGGAATATTTTGATTTTCTGTATTTATCAGTATTTCTTCCTCATTTTGAACTTCCAGATTAAAAGTTTTCTGGATCTTTGTTTCTTTATTTTTTTGATTTTCTATTTTAGAAGGTCGTCCCAAGAAGAAGACGATGAAAATCTGGTAGCTTATCAAACCAACCAACGAGATAATGCTAATAATGGCAAAAAATTTTTTTATTCTCTCTGCTTTTAATTTCATCTTTTTATCTTTATAGCCGTTCTTATAAATTCTTTAAATAAAGGATGAGGCGAGAGCAATCTTGATTTAAATTCCGGATGAAACTGAGTGGCTAAGAAAAAGGGGTGATTTTTTAGTTCAATCATTTCCACTAAATTTGATTGAGGGTTAAGACCAGAAAAAACCAACCCCTTTTTTTCTAAAATTTCTCTAAATTGATTGTTGACTTCATAACGATGGCGATGACGTTCAAAAATAATTGGCTTTTTATTTTTTTTATTACCAAAATAAGCCCGATAAGCTAAAGTTTTTTCTTTTATTAAACACGGATAAACGCCCAGTCTCATACTGCCACCGTAATGTGATTTTTGAATATTTTTAATTTGTTCTGGCATTAAATCAACAACAGGATATTTAGTCTTTGGATTAATTTCTGTCGAATGAGCATCTTTAAAACCAGCGACATTTCTTGCGAACTCAACGACAGCTAACTGTAAGCCGAAACAGAGACCCAGAAAAGGGATTTTATTTCTTCGACAATAGGAAATAGCTTTTATTTTTCCCTCTGTTCCTCGTGAGCCAAAGCCACCAGGAACAATTATTCCGTGATACTCCTTCAATTCTTTTAACACTCTCGGATTACCTTCATATTTTTCTGAATCAAGCCAAATAATTTTTGGTTTTCTTTTAAAAAACCACGCTGCATGTTTAATGGCTTCAATAACTGAAAGATAAGAGTCAGTTAAAGTAAATTCGCCGGTGGCAAAGTATTTACCAACTATCCCAATTTTTACTTCCTTTTTTACTGTTTTAATAATTTTTACTAAACGAGACCAATTTTTCAAACCTCTCTTTTTTATTGGCAGTTTAAACTTTCTCAAAATTTTCGTACCCAACCCTTCCTTTTCAAAATTTAAAGGAATTTCATAAATTGACTCAACGTCTGGGGCCGAAATAACATCTTCTTCTCGTAGATTACAAAAAATAGAAAGCTTTTTTCTCCTCGGTTGATCTAAAGGAAATTTTGCCCGACACAAAATAATATCTGGTTGAATGCCGGCTTCGTTGAGTAGGCGAACAGCTTGTTGACTTGGCTTGGTTTTCATCTCTCCTAATTTTTCTGGAATGGGTAAATAAACAACTAGAATAAAGAGAACACTTTTCGGTTTGTCTAAATGCATCATTCTCGCTGCTTCTAAATAAAGAGCATTTTGATATTCACCAACCGTGCCACCAATTTCAACTAAAACAAAATGAGCTTTAGTTTTTTTAGCCACCCCCTCTATTCTTCTGATAACTTCTTCGGGGATATGAGGGATAGCCTCGACACATTTACCGCCGTATTCTAATCTTCTTTCTCGATGAATGACCGTTTCGTAAACTCGGCCAGTCGTTAGATAATTATCTGAATAAATATTTTCATTTAAGAATCTTTCATAAGTGCCTATATCTTGATCGGTTTCATCGCCATCTTCCGTGACAAAGACCTCACCATGTTCAGTTGGGTTCATTGTTCCAGCATCAACATTGAGATAAGGATCAATTTTAATAGCTGTCACTCGATAGCCGTATGATTTTAGAATTAAAGCAAGAGAAGCAGTGGCTGTTCCTTTACCTACCCCAGAAAGAACGCCACCAATGATAAAGATATAGCGCGTCATATTTTTGAAACAAAAGGATTGTTTTTTAGATAAAATCTTAGTTTTCTATTGGCCCAATACCGGCCGGCATAATCAATGCCAATTCTTTTGCTCATTGCTATCTCTTCTCTTTTTATTTTTATCCCACAATCTTCTAACCAAATTCTTTGACTCTTGATTAAATCTTCACCATAAAACGATTGATTTAGTTTTAACCACTGACATAATTTGCCTGGTCCATTAGTTATTTTTTTCTTGTTTAAAGTTTTGTTTTTTATCATAACAGGTTCAAGAGCGCGAATCAAGATGCATCTTGGCAAACCAGCTTTTTCTGTCGAGATATTTAATTGCCAATACAGACCATAGACTAAATAAATATAAATATGTCCACCGATTAGATATTCAGCCTTATTTCTGGTTGTTTTTTTCATTCGATAACCATGAGAAGCTTTGTCTTGTGGACCAAGATAAGCTTCAGTTTCAACAACTTTTCCAGCTAAAATTTTATTTCCAAATTTTCTGACTAAAAATTTTCCTAAAAGATCTTTCGCCACAATCAAAGTTGGGCGGGTAAAAAAATTTCTTGTTAATCTTTTTTTCATTGCTAACCTTGAAATCTTTTTAATAAAAAAATGGGCGGTAGTGGATTTGAACCACTGACCTTTACGATGTCAACGTAACGCTCTAACCAACTGAGCTAACCGCCCAAAAATAAAACAAAAATTTATAAAGTGGGTGTGGGTGGACTCGAACCACCGACCTCTTCATTATCAGTGAAGTGCTCTAACCAACTGAGCTACACACCCCTCTTAGAAATTCAAAATTCAAATTTCAAAATGCAAAATTATAAATTAAAATTTATATTAATCAATTTTTTTATGGTTGTCAATGGTGAATTGTTTTAATTATTATAAAAAATAAGAATAAAAAAATCAACCTCTAAGAAGGTTGATTTTTATCCATTCATAACCAATTCCATAAATTGATAATCCTTGACAACTAAAAAGTGATTAGGAAAGACGTTTCCGCTGAAAGAATTTCTCCTCACGGAGAGTCGACCTTCTCTTTACCCCTGAAGGGTAAAGAAAAAATTTAAAATGAGGTAATTCACCGACAGCTTCCGCTACCGGTGCCTTGTTACGACTTAGCCCCTCTCACCGGTCTTACCTTATTCCCACTTCTGTGGGCTTTCGGGTACTACCGGCTCGCTTGGCTTGACGGGCGGTGAGTACAAAGCCCGAGAACGTATTCACCGTGGCAAGGCTGATCCACGGTTACTAGCGATTCCAGCTTCATGAGGTCGAGTTGCAGACCTCAATCCGAACTGAGACCGGATTTGATGGGTTTGGCTCCGCCTTACGGCTTAGCGTCCCTTTGTTCCGGCCATTGTAACACGTGTGTCGCCCAGGGCATAAGGGCCATGCTGATTTGACGTCATCCTCACCTTCCTCCAGCTCATCGCTGGCAGTCTCTTTAGAGATCTCCAAATAAATGGAGCAACTAAAGACAAGGGTTGCGCTCGTTTCCCCACTTAAGGGTACACCTCACGGCACGAGCTGACGACAACCATGCAGCACCTGTGCTGGCTTCCGTCTTGCGACGGATCATCACCCTTTCGGGTTCTTACTACCAGCATGTCAAACCCTGGTAAGGTTCTTCGCTTATCGTCGAATTGAACCACATGTTCCACCGCTTGTGCGGGCTCCCGTCTATTCCTTTGAGTTTTAGCCTTGCGGCCGTACTTCCCAGGCGGGATGCTTAACGCGTTAGCTTATTTCATCGACACTGGAAGGGTCGACACTTCCAATGTCCAGCATCCATCGTTTAGGGCGTGGACTACAAGGGTATCTAATCCTTTTTGCTCCCCACGCTTTCGTGCCTCAGCGTCAGGGCCGTTCTAGCAAGCTGCCTTCGCTTTCGGTGTTCCTGCCGATATCAACGGATTTTACCCCTCCACCGGCAGTTCCGCTTGCCTCTCCCGGCCTCGAGCTAGCCAGTTTTCTCGGCTGTTTCTCTGTTGAGCAGAGAGATTTGACCGGGAACTTAACTAGCCGCCTACGCACACTTTACGCCCAGTAAATCCGGATAACGCTTGGACCACTCGTCTTACCGCGGCTGCTGGCACGAGTTTAGCAGGTCCTTATTCAACTGGTACCATCACTTTAAGGTTTTTCCCAGCTAAAAGAAGTTTACATCCCGAAGGACTTCATCCTTCACGCGGCGTCGCTCGTTCAGGCTTTCGCCCATTGACAAATATGCTCGGCTGCTGCCTCCCGTAGGAGTCTGGGTCGTGTCTCAGTCCCAGTGAGGCGGGTCATGCTCTCACACCCGCTACCCGTCATCGGCTTGGTAGGCCATTACCCTACCAACTACCTGATAGGCCATAAGCCAATCACCGAGCGGATTACCCCTTTACTCTGACGAGACTATTGGGTATTAGCCCCGCTTTCGCGGGGTTATGCCCATCTCGGTGGTATGTACCAATGTGTTACGCTCCCGTTTGCCACTAACCTTGCGTTTTCACACAAGGTCCGTTCGACTTGCATGCCTTAGACACGCCGCCAGCGTTCATCCTGAGCTAGGATCAAACTCTCTGTAGAAAACGTCTTTCCTTAAATCACTTTTTAGTTGTCAAAGAACTTTGAAAACAAATCGCGGAAACCAACCTGGATTTCCACTAAAAATCAGTATTTCTAGAATTGTGTTGGTTTCACGACATTTGTTTAGAATTAAAATTTAAATTAGAAATATTATAAAAGAAATAAAACAATTGTCAACTGTGGATAAGTATCTTTTGCCTGTTTTCATTTCTTACCCTGTTTTTTTTATTTTGGTTTTGATTTACCGGTTTCTAGTCTTGCCTGATGACTGAACAACGATAACCAACAACTAAAAACTATCAACTATTTTCTAACTTTATTTTTTTTTAGATTAATTTTCTAACTTCCCTAATAAAAAATGATTTCACTGTGGGCCAAGAAATTCTTTTTAACATTCTTGGTAGAGGTTCTTTCTCTGCTTCTTTAAAGTAAACCAGGCTTTTTAAAATATGCATTAAATTAAAATCAACACTTTTATACTTCTTAGCAAAAATTTTTAAAAGTCTTTTAAGGCTTATTTTTTGACAGATAAAATAAAGATCAATGAAGTCTTTCTTACTGCCACGACTAGAAACAGCATCTAGTTTCATACAGGCAATATCTCGCCAATCAGCAACTTTGATTTTTAAAAAATTCTTAAGCGGAAATAATAATGGGTAGGGATAAAATAGAAAACTAACTCTGGTTAGACGAAATATGCCATGAACAGTGCCCCCCTTTTGATTTTAAAGAAAATTTCCCTATTTTTTTAATTGGACAATCAAAATTTCTGGCTGAAATTCTTTCTGAGTAAAAAAATCTAGATCTAAAGACTGACGATGGTTAATTTGTAAGGCTAAACCAGCCAGCCGCTAAATAAAAATTTTTCAAAATTGAAACTTTACTCAGTATGGCCAAATTTTGTTTTGTCTGATTTGAGATGACTTTTTGAACATATTTTATCAAGGCCGAAAATTAAAGACCAAAAATTGAAACTTTTATCATCCAAAGAACGACTGGAAACAATAGCCTTTTTTATTTCATTTTTAGAAAATTGCCTTTTTATCCATTTAATAGCCCTTTCGTCACCATAATTTAAAATCCGAGTCAAAATAAATTGGCCATATTTTTTGAGATCTAAATTTTGAAAATCAGTATCCCAAAAATATGATTGTAAAAATTTTGGCAGAGCCATAACTTAAAATGGAAATTTTAAATTTTCATTTTTAATTTCTCTCGCCACTCTTTTATTTTCTGATGATTTCCTGATAACAACACTTTTGGCACTTTCAGGACTTTTATTCTACCAAATTTATCTTTAATTGTCAAGATGGCTGGCCGAGTATATTGAGGATATTCACGA
>JAOACJ010000017.1 GCA_026417895.1 Patescibacteria group bacterium
ATGTTAATAAAATTAAACAAGGAGAAATATGGTGGAACTGTCATACTCAAGAAAAATTTGATCGATATCTTCAAAACATTGATGCGCTTTTCCACGACATTCAAACAAAAGGTTATCTTTTAAGCACGGATCAATCAAAAAGAATAGAAGTATATAATGGTAAAGAAGACAAAATATATGAGAGATACGACGAGGTTTTAATTAGTATAGGAAGAGATGGTCATTCTATTTTTCATGACGGGGCACACAGATTGAGCATTGCCAAAATTCTTCGTTTACCCAAAATTCCTGTGATGATTTTGATGCGCCATAAAAACTGGGTTGAGTTTAGAAATAAATTGTTATCTTATTCTAAAATTTTAGGAGGTAAGTTGTATCAGATGGCTTATCATTATGATTTAGATGATATTCCAGCAGAGTACGGTCAGGAAAGGTTTGATTTAATCAAAAATAATCTTTCTGTCATAAAGGGCAGTTTACTTGATATAGGAGCTAATTTGGGATATTTTTGCCATAAATTTGAAGAATTAGGTTTTACTTGCGATGCTATAGAAATAAACCCTCAAGATGTTTTCTTTATGCAAAAATTAAAACTAGCCAATGAGGATAAATTTTCTATTTTTTTAGGCTCTATTTTTGACTATAAAAAGAATGAAAAATTAAAATACGACATCGTCCTTGCTTTGAATATTTTTCACCATTTTCTTAAGAGAAGGTCAACATATTATCAACTGATTGAATTACTAAAAAGACTTGACTGTCAAGAGTTGTTTTTTCAGACACATGATCCAAAGGAAAAACAGATGGCAGGTGCTTTTAAAAATTACTCTTCAAGAGAATTTGTAGAGTTTATTATTCAACATTCTTGTTTAACCCATTACTCTTTGATTAAAACCTTTGATGATGGCCGAAAATTATATAAACTACAAAGATAAATATATTTTTAAAATGATATGCTACCGAAGGTTAAAAAAGTTTGTTTGGCTTTTATCTCTGTAGGATCATTTTTCATTTTATTTCTCCCCCTTTTTGTCTATAAGAACGTAATGTATCCCTATATTTTTAGCAAAATGATTGTTTTTCAGATTTTAGTGGAAATTATTTTTGTAGCTTGGTTGTTCTTGGCTATTTATGATAAACGCTATCGACCGAATTTTAAAAATCCATTAATTTTAACCTTAACTATTTTTCTTAGCATTTTAATTTTAACCGCGGCAGTCGGCGTAGATTTTTCCCGCTCTTTCTGGTCAACCCAAGAAAGGATGACTGGTATTCTTGCCTTCGTTCATTTTTATCTATGGTTTCTGGTTTTAAGTTCTACTTTAAAAAAATGGGAAGATTGGCGAAAATTAATTTTTATCAGCCTACTTTGTTCTTTCTCGGTTGGTCTTTACGGATTAGCTCAAAGACTTGGTCTAGATTTTGTGCTTCGCCCAAATTATCCACAAATGAGTGCGACCTTAGGCAATCCTATTTATTTAGCAGTTTACTCAATGCTTCATCTTTTCTTGACCGTTTTTTTATTTCTAAAAGAAAAAAAACCATTCCGGCGAGGAGTGGCGCTGGGTTTTGTTTTTTTTAACTTAGGAATTATTTTTTTAACCGCTTCGCGAATGGTTATTATGGCCTCTATTACTTCATTCTTAATTTTGGGGGGTTATCTTTTATTCAACCTCTCTCGTTACTGGATAAAATTCATTTTTATTCCTATTTTTATTTTGTTAATCTTGGCTTTGATTGGTGGACTAATTTTTTTACAAACACAGAAAGGAAAGCCCTGGATTTACCAAACACCTCTCTTGATGTATCGATTTGTCTATTTAAGTGAAAACATTGAAAACCGAATTATTCCTTGGCAAGCTGGTTGGCAAGGGTTTTTAGAAAGACCAATTTCTGGCTGGGGTTGGGAAAACTTTCATATTATTTTTAACAAATATCTTAAGCCAAAAGTTTATCGTTGGGGAGAAGAAAACTCTTGGTTTGATAAGTCTCATAATCAGATTATCGACGTTTTATCGTTGACTGGAATTGTCGGGTTAATCTCTTATTTATTAATCTGGATAGCTATCTTTTATCTACTCTTTAAAGAAATTAAAAAAGAACAAGAAAGCCAATCTCGTCTCTCTTTAATCGCTCTAACTCTTTTATTCTTATCTTATTTCCTTCAGAACTTAACAGTTTTTGATACACCAGGACCACTGATTATTTTTTATTTCTCTGTGGCGATGATTTATTTTATTACTCAGCCGCAGATAAATATTAGCCCAGAAAAATCTCAAACCCTCCCCAAAAAATTTCAAACAGATCCAAAATTAAAAATTCAAAACTCAAAACAATTTTCCCAGTCGATTTTAATTCTCTTTTTCCTAATTATTTTGCCAATCATGATTTATAATTTCAATTTGAAACCACTTTACGCCAGTCAAACAGCTGTCAAGGGGTTTCGTTTAAGCCAAATTGATTTAAAAGCTGGTCTTGAATTTTATCAAAAATCTCTTTCGGTTAACACTTTCATTAATCCTGAGGTAAGGTCACTTTTGATCGAGAGTTTCGTTAAAAACCAAAATAAAGTTCAAGACGAAAAAACAAAAAGAGAAATGATCAAATTTATTCTTTTTGAATTAGAAAAAAATATTCAAGAACACCCTAGAGACGTTCGCTACTGGATTCAACTTGGTCAATTTTATATTTCGGCCGGGATGACCGAGGGTAAAAAAGAGTGGCTTGATAAAGCGGAAATGGCTTTTGAGGGGGCAAAAAAACTTTCTCCTCAGCGTCAACAGGTTTATTTCGGTCTGATTAATACCAATTTGCTAAAGAATGATTTAGAAACAGCCCTTAATTTAGCCAAAGAAGTTGTTCAGCTTGACCCTGAAGTGGGGGATTCCCGTAAAGCCTTAGGTGTTGTTTATTTACGGCAAGGTAAATTTTCAGAAGCTATTAATGAATTAGAAGAAGCAGACAAAAAAATTGACCTTTATTCTGATCCTCTCTTAATTTTGTCCTGGTCGAATGCTTATTATCAAATAGATAATCTAAAAAGAGCAATCGAAATTGTTGAAAAAGCAAAAGGACTTCATCCAAATTATGTCGAAATTTATACCCACTTGGCTGTTCTTTATCAAAAAGTAGGCGAAAAGAAAAAGGCTTTGGAGATGGTGAATAAAGCAGTTGAACTTAAACCAAGTTTAAAAGAAGAGGCAGAACAATTTCTTCAATTACTTAAATAACAGCAATGAAATTGAAGTCTTTTAAAAAATTAAATTTAAAAAATAAAAAAGTTCTCCTGCGGGTTAATTTTGACTTGCCAATAAAAAATGGCAAAATTTTAGACGATTCAAGAATCAAGGCCCATTTGCCAACGATCTTTCATTTAATTAAGAAGAAGGCAAAAGTAATTTTGATTTCGCATTTAGATAATCCGCAAAAAATTAAAAGTTATCAATTAAGAGTCAAACAGTATAGTTTAAAGCCAGTTTTTAAAAATTTAAAATTAAAAATCAAAAATTTAAAATTTATTGATGATTATTTTGGCGAGAAAGTAAAAAAAGAGATTGAAAAATTAAAAGGAGGGGAAATCATTCTTTTAGAAAACATTCGTTTTGATTCGGGCGAAGAAAAAAATGAGAAAAAACTTGCCAAAAAATTGGCCGAACTAGCCGATCTTTACATTAACGATGCCTTTCCGGTTTGTCATCGAAATCATAGTTCAGTTTCCGCCATCACTGATTATTTACCTAGTTATGCTGGTTTTCTTCTAGAGAAAGAAGTAAAAAACCTGTCAGAAATTTTAGAAAAACCAAAACATCCTTTAGTGATTTTAATGGGTGGCGCAAAAATTTCCACTAAATTACCGGTCATCAAAAATTTATTAAAATTAGCCGATAAAATTTTAATTGGCGGCGCCTTAGCTAACACATTTTTCAAAGCGAGAGAACTCAATATTGGCCAATCTCTTTATGAGCCAAATATGGTTAAAGAGGCAAAAAAATTATTGAAAAATAAAAAAATTGTTATACCATCAGATGATAAAATAAAATGCAAAAAGAAAAATGCAAAATTCAAAATTCAAAATTTAAAAATAGAGGAGTTGAACAAATTTAAAAATTTTAAAATTCTTGATATTGGTCAAAAAACAATCGAGATCTTTGCTCACTTGCTTAAATCTGCTAAAATGATAGTTTGGAATGGACCGTTAGGATACTTTGAAGAAAAACCATTTGACGAGGGAACAAAGAAAATGATTGAAGTAATAATAAAAAATAAAAAAGCAAAAATTTTTATTGGTGGTGGCGAAACAATTGCTTCAATAAAATTGCCAATTACCGATTACCAATTACCAAAAAATATTTTTATTTCTACTGGCGGTGGGGCAATGCTGGAATTTCTTAGCGGCAAGACCCTACCCGGCCTAAAACCTTTAATCATTAAGAAAAAATAAAATGAATCTACACTTTCTTGTTCCACCAAAAGTCTTTTTTACCAAGGGCGTAGGTCGGCATAAAAATTATCTCCAATCTTTTGAATTGGCTTTAAAAGATGCTGGTATTTCGCCCTTCAACCTAGTAACCGTCTCTTCTATTCTTCCTCCTGGTTGTAAAAGAATTAGTCGAGAAGAAGGATTGAAATATCTTAAGCCGGGGCAAATTGTTTTTTGTGTCATGGCTAGAAATTCAACTAACGAGCCAAACCGTCTTATTGCTGCTTCTGTCGGTTGTGCTTGGCCGAGCGAAGCCGAGGCTTATGGTTATCTTTCTGAGCATCATTCTTTCGGAGAAAAAGAAGTGATTGCCGGCGAATACGCAGAAGATCTAGCCGCTTCGATGTTGGCCTCAACTTTAGGTATAGAATTTGAGGCAGAAAAAGCTTGGGATGAGAGAGAACAACTTTATAAAATGAGTGGTAAAATTATTCGAACCTCTAATATCACCCAAACAGCCGAAGGAGACAAGAACGGTCTTTGGACATCGGTAGTGGCAGCGGCTGTCTTTGTTTTTGATAATAATCAGCAGAGCCAAAATAAAGTTTAAAAATTATGGCTAAGATAAAGAAAATTATCGCCCGCGAAATTTTGGATTCACGTGGCCAGCCGACCGTTGAGGCAAAAATTTTTTTAGATAACAATCTAGAAGAAACTGCTTCTGTGCCGGCTGGAACCTCACGTGGCAGTTATGAGGCTCTAGAATTGCGTGACGGCGACTTTTCTCGTTTCAATGGTCAGGGCGTTTTGAAAGCTTGTCAAAATATTAAAGAAATTATTTCGCCAAATCTGAGTGGTTTAGAGGTAACTCATTTAAAAGAAATCGATCAAAAACTTATTGAACTTGACGGAACGAAAAATAAATCTCGTTTGGGGGCGAATGCCATTTTGGCTTGTTCTTTAGTTTGTGCTCGGGCCGGAGCAAAAGCTACTCATTTACCTCTTTATCGCTATCTTCGCGAAATTTTTAAATTAGACCTTCTAAATTATCAACTGCCAATTCCACTTTTTAATTTAATCAATGGCGGACGACACGCCGATTCAAATTTAGAAATTCAAGAATTTCTAATTTTCCCTAAAGGAAAAGAGAAAATTGCTCGGACGATTCAAAAGGTAGTAGAGATTTTTTTTCATCTAAGAGGCATTTTAAAATCAAGAAGAGGAACCTCAAAAGCTGTCGGTGATGAAGGTGGCTTAGTTCCATCTCTATTAAATAATGAAGAGGGTTTAAAATTTTTAGTCGAAGCTACAGAAATGGCTGGTTATAAATTTGGTCAAGATTTTTACTTAGGCCTTGATTGCGCCGCTTCAGAATTTTATGATCAACGAGGATATTATCGTTTGGAGGGTAAGGAATTATCTCGTCGTGATTTATCCTTAATTTATCAAAACTGGATTAAAAAATATCCTCTTAAACTTTTAGAAGATCCTTTAGAAGAAAATGATTTTTCTGGTTGGCAAAGATTAAAAGATGATTTATTAAAAATGCAGGAAGAGTTATTCATCATTGGCGACGATTTATTAACGACTAATATCGAAAGATTGAAAATAAGTCTTAAGTTTAATTCAGCCAACGGTATTGTCATTAAGCCAAATCAAATTGGTACCATTTCTGAAACAATTGAATGTATTAAATTAGCCAGAGAAAATAATTATAAAATTGAAGTCGCTCATCGTTCTGGTGAAACTAACGATGATTTTATCGTCGATTTAGCGGTGGCGATTAATGCTGATTTTATTAAAGCTGGCGGTCCAACAAGAGGTGAACGGATGGCAAAATATAATCGATTGATGGCAATTGAAGAAGAAATAGAGAATAGTTAATAGTTTTTAGTTATTGGTTGTAGTTATTTGTCAGTTTTAAAACTAAAAACTAATAACCAATAACTATTTTATAAACAAAACAATAAAAACTTATAAAGATGATAGAACTTATTAAAAAAAATAGACCGGTCGTCTTGGTTATTCTTGACGGCTGGGGATACTCAAGAGAAAAAAGAGGCAACGCAGTGTTTTTAGCTCAACCGAAAACTTTTAACTATTTGCAAAAAAATTATCCTTTTACCTTACTGCAAGCCAGTGGAAGGGCGGTTGGTTTATTTCCCGATCAAGAAGGGAATTCTGAGGCCGGCCATTTTAATTTAGGTGCTGGTCGAATTGTTTTAGATGATTCAGTTTTAATTTCGCAGGAAATTAAAAATAAAAAATTTTTCAAAAATAAAATTTTAATTGAGGTTTGTCAATATGTCAAAAAAAATAAAGTCGCCCTTCATTTATTAGGCATGATTGCAGAAAGGCCAACTGCTCATGCTAATCCCGAACACTTAATTAATTTGATTGCTCTGGCTGAAAAATTTAAAATCAAAAAAATTTTTCTACATCTTTTTACTGATGGTCGAGACACTTCTCAACACTCGGCTTTAAAAGCGATTAAAAAAATAGAAAAGAAAATCAATCAGGCAGAAATTGCTACTCTAAGCGGTCGATTTTATGCCATGGATAGAAAAAAGACCTGGGTGAGAACTGAAAAGGTTTATCATCTTTTAACTTTGGGAAAGGGAGAAAGAGCAGACTCTTTTGAAGAAGCAATTAGCCGTGCTTATAATCGCGGCTTGACTGATGAATATATTCCACCAACAATTATCACTAAGAATCACCAACCTACCACTTTAATTAGAGAAAATGATGCGGTGATATTTTTCAATTTAAGATCTGATCGGGCTCGACAATTAACAAAACCATTTGTTCAAAAAAATTTCGAAAAAAATAATCACCACGCTTTCAAAAGAAAAAAAATTTTCAAAAAAATATTTTTCGTCACCCTAACGGATTTTGGTACCCATCTCGATTCAGTGAAAACAGCTTATCCGGCTCAAAAAATAAAAAATTCTCTTCCTATAGTTCTAGCTGGTCTTTCTCAAGCTTATCTGGCAGAAAAAGAAAAGTACGCTCATATTACTTATTTTTTTAGTGGTGGCTATAATGATTCAAGAGGTGGTGAAAAAAGAATTTTTGTCCCTTCGCCATCAGTAGAGAATTATGCCCAAAAACCAGAAATGAGTGCTGATAAAGTGACTGACCAAGTTTTGAAGTTAATAAAAGAAGGTAATGATTTTATCGCCGTTAATTTTGCTAACCCTGACATTATTGGCCATACCGGTAACCTTCAGGCGGCAATTAAGGCGATTAAAGTAGTTGATGGTTGCTTAAAAAAAATAGTTAATTTAGTTGACAAAGAAACGGGATTGGTGATAGTAACAGCTGATCATGGTAACGCCGAAGAAATGATTAATCTAAAAACCGGTGAAATTTCTGTTTCTCACAGCAAAAATCCTGTTCCTTTTATTTTGTTTTCTAAAAGATATAAAAAACTAAAATTGAAAGAAGGAATTTTAGCTGATGTAGCACCGACGATTTTGGAACTATTAAACATTCCCCAACCAAAAGAAATGACTGGACGAAGTTTAATAAAATAAATTCAAAATTCTCAAAATATTTTGGATATTGGCTGTTAATTGGTCTGGAATTTGAAATTTGAAAAATAAGCAAGAGAATTAAAATTTATCAACATGGCAGAAATTGATAAAAACAATAAACCACTTGTCCTCATTATTCTTGATGGCTGGGGGGTAGCGCCGCCGTCGCATGGTAATGCCATTACCCTTGCTCGAACGCCTATTTTTTCTGGACTTATTGCTACTTATCCAACCTATACTTTACAAGCGGCTGGCTTAGCCGTCGGTCTACCTTGGGGCGAACAAGGCAATTCAGAGGTTGGTCATCTTAATTTAGGAGCCGGCCGAATTATTTATCAGACCTTACCAAGAATTGATAAGTCTATTAGTGAAGGCGACTTTTTTCATAACCCTGTTTTTTTAGAGGCAATCAATCATGTTAAAAAAAATAATTCAAAACTTCACCTTTTGGGCCTAATTTCCAATGGTAATATCCACTCTTCAATTGATCATCTGGAGGCACTTTTAGAATTGGCGAAACGAGAAAATTTAAAAAACGTTTATCTCCACGGTATTCTTGACGGTCGTGATACCCCTTATAATTCTGGTTTTAAATTTGTTGAAAGAATTCAAAGAAAAATGAAAGAGATTAATTTTGGTGAAATCGCTACACTAGCTGGTCGATTTTATGCTATGGACAGAGATAATCATTGGTCAAGAATTGAAAAGGTTTATTTGGCTATGACCGAGGGAATATCAGAAAAAAAATTTACCGAACCGCTGACCGCCATAACCGAATCCTATCAACAGAAAGTTTTTGATGAAGAATTTGTACCAACCGTCATCGTTAAAGATAATCAACCAGTGGCAAAAATTGAAGACAACGATGCAGTGATTTTTTTTAATTTTCGAGCCGACCGTTCAAGGGAGCTAACCAAAGCCTTTGTTGTTTCTGGTTTTGAAAATTTTCTGCGAAAAAGAACTTTACAGAACCTATTTTTTGTCACCTTTACTGATTATGAAGAAGGGTTGCCGGTTAAAGTTGCCTTTCCGAGTGAAAAAATAGAATATCCTTTGGCTCAAGTTTTAGCTGAGGCCGAGCTTTCACAACTTCATTTAGCCGAAACCGAAAAGTATGCTCACGTCACTTATTTTTTCAATGGTGGTCAAGAAAAAAAATTTTCTAAAGAAGATTGGCTTTTAATTCCTTCGCCACGAGTTTCTTCTTATGACCAAAAACCAGCCATGAGTGCAGTAGAAATTACTAGACAAGTGATTTTGTCTTTGACCTACGAAAAATATGATTTTATTTTAGTCAATTTTGCCAATCCAGATATGGTTGGCCATACCGGCAACTTATTAGCTACCATTGAAGCCATTGAAACAGTTGACAGATGTCTTGGTCAAATTATTGATTTGGTTTTGAAAAAAAACGCAGTTGCTCTAGTGACAGCTGATCACGGCAACGCCGAAGAATTAATTAATCTTCAGACTGGGAAAATTGATAAAGAACATTCAACCAACCCCGTTCCCTTTATTTTCATTAAAAATGGCTTAGAAGAAAGAAAAATAGAGGTGCCTGATTTAAGTAAAATAAAACCAGCTGGTGTTTTAGCCGATGTGGGTCCAACGATTTTAAAGTTACTCGATATTCCTCAACCAAAAGAAATGACCGGTCGACCACTGATTTAAAAATAGGGCTTTTATTTATTGGTTTTATGAGTCTTCTTTCAAAAATTTTCGGTGATCCTAATCAACGATATCTAAAAAAACTTCAACCGATTCTTGAGAAAATAAATTCTCTTGAGAAAGAGTTGGCGAAAATACCTACCGAGAAAATAAAAGAGAAAACTTTTGAGTTTAAAGAAAGATTAAAAAAAGGTGAGACGCTTGACGATCTTTTGCCAGAAGCTTTTGCCTTGGTCAGAGAAGCAGCAAAAAGAACAATAAAAATGCGTCATTTTGATGTCCAAATTTTGGGCGGTATTGTTCTTCATCGTGGTCAAGTGGCGGAAATGAAAACCGGCGAGGGAAAAACTTTAGTCGCCACCTTGCCATTGTATTTAAATGCTTTAGAAGGAAAAGGCTGTCATCTTGTCACTGTTAATGATTATCTCGCCCGGCGTGATGTCGAATGGATGGGGCCAATTTATCATTGTTTAGGTTTATCGGTCGGTGTCTTAAATCATGAAAAAGCCTATCTTTATCAGCCAAAAGAAGACGGGAGAACAACCAATTTGGGCAGTGGTGAGGAGTTATTAGAAGTACCAAGACAACAGGCCTATCAAGCTGACCTTACTTACGGTACCAACCACGAATTTGGTTTTGATTATTTACGTGACAATATGGTTTATGATCTAGCAGATACGGTTCAGCGGGAACTAAATTATGCTATTATTGATGAGATTGATTCAATTCTGATTGATGAAGCGAGAACGCCTTTAATTATTTCTAGTCCGGCCAAAGAATCGGCTGACCTTTATTATCAATTGGCTCGTCTGGTTGAACCGTTAAAAGAAAATGAAGATTACAATCTTGATAGAAAAATGAGGACAGTAGCGTTAACGGAAAAAGGACAGAAAAAAATTATTAAGTCCTTAGGTTTTGATCCTTGGCAAATGGCTGGTAGTTCAAATCCAGAGGAGGTGAGAAAGGGTTTGGAATTGGATCATCATATTACAGCCGCCCTACGGGCGAAGGCTTTGTTCAAAAGGGACAGAGACTATGTCGTTAAAGATGGTGAAATTGTCATTGTTGACGAATTTACTGGTCGTTTAATGTTTGGTCGTCGATACTCAGAGGGACTTCACCAGGCCATTGAAGCAAGAGAACATGAGATTGGTCGTCAAACCGAGGTAGAAGTCAAAAAAGAATCGAAAACTTTAGCCACTATTACTTTTCAAAATTATTTTCGACTTTATAAAAAACTAGCTGGTATGACTGGCACAGCTATAACCGAAGCTGAAGAATTTTATAAAATTTATAATTTAGAAGTAGTCGTTATTCCTCCCAATCGACCGTTAATTCGTGTCGAACTGCCTGATCGCATTTACGCTACCGAAGAGGCGAAATTCAAAGCAGTGGTTCAGGAAATAAAAGAACGTTATCAAAGAGGCCAGCCAGTTTTAGTGGGAACGACCTCCATTGAAAAGAATGAATTACTTTCTGATCTCTTAAAAAGAGAAGGTATTCCTCATCAGGTTTTAAATGCCAAACACCACGAGAAAGAAGCTCAAATTATTGCTCAAGCTGGAAAATTGAAAGCAGTAACAGTGGCAACTAATATGGCTGGCCGTGGTGTTGATATTATTCTCGGCGGTAATCCACCAGATTTAGAAGAACAAAAAAGAGTCATTGCTTTAGGCGGGCTTCATGTCATTGGTACTGAAAGACACGAAGCAAGACGAATTGACAATCAGCTTCGTGGTCGAGCTGGTCGTCAAGGTGATCCTGGCTCTTCTCAATTTTTTGTTTCAGCAGAAGATGATTTAATGAAAATTTTTGGTGGCGAACGAATCAAGGCTTTAATGCAGACTTTTAATTTCCCCCCAGATTTGCCAATAGAGAATCGATTACTGTCTCGTTCTATTGAGCAGGCACAAAAAAGGGTCGAAGGTTATAACTTCGATTTGCGCAAACACCTTTTAGATTATGATGATGTTTTAAACAAACATCGTGAAGCAATCTATCGTCTAAGGAGAGAAATTTTACAAGAACCAGAAAAAACCAAAGCAAGGATTTTTGAAATGATTAAAGAGGAAATTGAAAAAATTATTGCCTTTCACACTAGTCATGATTTAGAAAAAAAATGGGACCTCAGGGAAATCGGTGAGGTTGTTTCGACTATTTTTCCTTTACCCTCTGACTTTAAAGAAAGTTTCGAAAAAATAAGAAGTCAGGCCGGCACTCGTGAAAAAGATGTTAAAGCGAGAGAACTTCTTTTTGATTACCTTTTCCATTTAGCTCAAAAGAATTACGAGGAGTTAGAAAAGAGGATTGGCGGAGAGAAATTAATGCGACAAATTGAAAAAATGATTTTTTTAAGGTCAATTGATACCTGTTGGATTTTTCATTTAGAAACGATGGAAAATTTAAAAGGTGGTATTGGTCTGCGTGCCTATGGTCAACGAGATCCACTGGTAGAATATAAAAAAGAAGCTTATTATAAATTCCATGAACTTTTAGAAGCCATTCGTAAACAAGTTGTTTATTCAATTTTTAAAATTTCGATAGAAAGACAGTCGCCGAGCTCTCAGTTTCAACAGCCAGCCATTGAAAGCAGAAAAAAAACTGGTAGAAACGATCCCTGTCCTTGCGGTAGTGGTAGGAAGTATAAAAAGTGTTGTTATCCAAAATATGGCTAATTTTCTAATCTTGTCACAGTCAATGAAATTGTTATACTATAAATTATCAAATTGCTAAGCCGAATTTATCTAAATTTGTATTTTTCGCAAAAATTCATAATTTCTTGTCGCTATGAATAAACCTTGGACAGCCTTTATTTTGATTTTACTCTTAGTCCTTTTGGCACTTTTGGTTGACATTCCCCGTTTGCCAAAATGGTTGCCCTTCAATGAATGGCTGACAAAACAAAAAATTCATTTAGGTTTAGATTTACAAGGTGGTACACAACTTGTTTATCTGACCGAAACTGATAACATTCCGCCTCAAGACCGAGTTTCTGCTGTTGAGGGCGGTCGTGATGTCATCGAACGAAGGGTTAATATTTTTGGTATTGCTGAACCTATTATCCAAACAGCCAAAGCCGGTGAGGAATGGAAAATTATTGTCGAATTACCTGGCATCAAAAATGTTAAAGAAGCCATTAAAATGATTGGTGAAACACCAATTTTAGAATTTAAAGAACAACAAAAGAAAGAATTGACTGAAGAAGAAAAAAAAGAAATTGAAAAATATAATCAAGAAGCAAAAAAGAAAGCCGAAGAGATTTTACAAAAAGCTCTTCAGCCTCAAGCTGATTTTGCTCGTTTAGCCAGAGAATATTCTGAGGATGCCGGTTCTAAAGAGCGGGGGGGTGATTTAGGCTGGTTTGGTAAAGGAACAATGGTTCCGGAATTTGAGGAGGCGGCTTTTAAATTAAAAAAGGGTGAAATAACAAAAACATTAGTCAAAACACAATTTGGTTATCATATTATTAAAAAATTTGATGAGCGAACCAATGAAAAAGGAGAACCAGAAATTTTAGCCAGTCATCTTTTAATTAAGACAATTTCAGAGGCAGAACTAACCGGCGAAAAATGGGTTTATACTGGCCTGTCGGGTAAGGAATTAAAGACGGCCCATTTAGAATTTGATCAAAATACGGGCGAGCCAATGGTTGCTTTAGAATTTAACGAGCAGGGGACAAAACTCTTTGCCGAAATTACCAAAAGAAATATCGGTAAACCAGTAGCAATTTTTCTTGATGGTTATCCGATCAGTATTCCCACTGTTAAAGAAGAAATTCCATCAGGCAAAGCAGTCATTACTGGGAAATTTACTCTCAAAGAGGCGAAAGAGTTATCTCAGAGATTAAGAGCTGGCGCTTTGCCCGTTCCGATTAAATTAATTGCTCAACAAAACATTGGCCCTTCTTTAGGTAAAGTTTCGATTGAAAAAAGCTTTATGGCCGGCTTAATTGGCTTGCTGATGGTGATTTTATTTATGATTATTTTTTATCGACGCTTAGGTCTTATTGCTTCTCTTTCTTTAATTATTTATATCATTTTAGTACTAGCCATTTTTAAATTATTACCAGTGACTCTAACCTTAGCGGGAATTGCTGGCTTTATTTTGTCCATTGGGATGGCCGTTGATGCAAATGTTTTGATTTTTGAAAGAATAAAAGATGAAGAAAGATTAGGAAAGACTGGTTTAACTCTTATTGAGGAAGGATTCCGCCACGCTTGGTCAGCCATCCGCGATTCAAATATTACGACTTTAATTATTTGTTTTATTCTTTACCAATTTGGTACAGGCTTAGTACGTGGTTTTGGTTTAACCTTAGGGCTAGGCGTCTTGACGAGTATGTTTACGGCGATTATTGTAACAAAGACCTTGATTAGGTTAACAATGCATTAACTATTTGAATTTTGAAATTTTAAATATGTATAATATTATCGGTCAAAGAAAAATTTTCTTTGCTATCTCTGGTGGGTTGATTGGTCTCTCAGTTTTATTCTTGATTCTTTTTGGTTTAAAACCAGGTATTGATTTTACTGGCGGGACAATGATGGAAATAAAATATCGAAAAGAAATGCCATCGTCCGAAGAGATTAAAGAAAAAATTAAAGAGTTTGATTTAGGTGAAGTTATTATTCAGCCCACCCACGACCAAACTTTTGTCTTGAGATTCAAAGAGGTTGACGAAGAGACGCATCAAAAAATATTAAAAAAACTCGGTCAACCCGAAGAAATTCGTTTTGAATCAATTGGTCCAATTATTGGTCGCGAGTTAATCAATAAAGCAAGATGGGCAGTCATTTTGGCTGTTATAGCTATTCTTATCTATATTGCTTGGGCCTTTCGTCGACTTTCAAAAATTATTAAGAGAGGCGAATCATGGCGTTATGGAGCCGGAGCAATTTTAGCCCTGATTCATGATGTTTTGGTAATGCTTGGTGTTTTTGCCTTTCTTGGTCGTTTTCGGAATGTGGAAATAAACACTCCTTTTATTATTGCTATCTTAACGGTGCTTGGTTATTCAGTAAATGATACGATTGTCATCTACGATCGAATTAGAGAAAATTTTCTTTTCCATCCCAATGAGAAATTTGAAATAACAATTAATCGCAGTCTGAACGAGACGATCATTCGATCATTAAATACAACAATCACTACCCTATTAGCTCTACTCGCTATTTTCTTTTTTGGTGGAGAAACGATTAGATATTTTGTTTTAGCGATGATGGTTGGTATTGCCACTGGTGCCTGGTCTTCAATTTCTATCGCCGCCCCATTTTTATTATTTAAGAGAAAATAAAAAATGAAAATTGCTTTAGTTACCGACCTGCTAACCCAGTTAGGTGGAGCTGAAAAAGTTTTAGAGGTGCTTCACGAGATTTATCCGGAAGCACCTGTTTATACTTTGGTTTATGATGAGAAAAAAACAAAGAACAGATTCTCTGCCTATCAAATCAAAACTTCTTTTTTACAAAAATTACCTTTAGCAAAAAACTTTTATCGCTGGTATTTACCATTAATGCCACGAGCGATTGAAAAATTTGATTTTCACGGTTATGATTTTGTTTTTTCTATCTGCTCGGCTTTTACTAAAGGCGTGATTGTGCCACCAAAAACAAAATCTATCTGTTATTTATTAACACCGACTCGCTATCTCTGGGTTGAGCCCGAAGAATATCTTCGAAATTTAAGAGGTCTGGAAAATTTAGCCAGATTTTTTTTACCGAAAGTTTTAGATTATTTAAGAAAATGGGATTTGACAGCGATCAAAAGGCCAAACTATCTCATTGCCATTTCTCAATTTATCAAAAAACGGATTGAAAAACATTACCAGCGTACGCCTGACGCCGTCATTTATTCACCAGTTGAAGTTGATCGTTTTTTTATTTCGAAAGAAATTGATCGTTATTTTTTAATCATCTCTCGACCAAGATATTATAAGAGAGTTGACTTGGTTATTCAGGCCTTTAATAAATTGAAAATTCCTTTAAAAATTATTGGTATGACCAGGGAAGAGGGGAAAAATCTTTGTCCAGAGATTAAATCTAATATTGAATTTTTGGGCTATCTTTCCGAAGAAGAAAAAGCTCAATATCTTGCTCATTGTCAGGCTTTAATTCATCCTCAAGAAGAAGATTTTGGCATTACTGCTGTGGAGGCGATGGCCTCGGGCCGACCAGTCATTGCTTACCGCGCTGGTGGTGCTTTAGAAACGGTTATTGAAAATGAAACTGGTCAGTTTTTTGACGAACAAACATGGGAAGCTTTGGCTGATACCGTTATTCGTTTCAAACCCGAAGAATTTAATCCAGAAAAAATTCGCACTCACAGCCAAAAATTTTCTAAAGAAATATTTAAAGAAAAAATTAAGAACTTTATCAATAACTTATGAATATTCTCGTCGACATTCGCTCACTTCTGGATAGGCCCTATACCGGCGTGGCTCAATATACGATGAATTTTTTGAAGCAGACCTTAAGCCAAGACTCAGAAAATCAGTATTTTCTTTTTTATAATTCGGCTAAATTGAAAAATATTGATTTACCCAAATTGGACTTTCCTAATCTCAAAATTATAGATTTTCATTGGCCAAATAAAATTTTTAATTTTCTACTTTGGCTTTTTCAATGGCCGAAAATCGACCGATTGGTAGAAAAAAGAATCGGCCAAAAAATTGACGAAATTTTTTGTCCAAACTTTAATTTTTTTGCTTTTTCAAGAAGAAAAAAAATCACGCTTGTTGTTCATGACTTATCTTTTGAGATTTATCCCCATTTTTTTACTTTTAGACAACGTCTTTGGCATAAATTAATTAAACCAAAGAAAATTTGTCAAAGAGCGGAAAAAATTATTACCCATTCGGAAAATACTAAAAATGATTTAATTAAATTTTATCAAATACCACCCGACAAGATTAAAGTAGAAAAACCGCCCATCAACCCTGAATTTAAAAAAATAGAAAAAAATGATCGGCAACTTTTTAAAGTCAAAAAGAAATATCAATTACCGACTGACTTTATTTTATATCTTGGTTGTCTTGAGCCCCGTAAAAACCTTGAAACTTTAATCTATGCCCTTGCTTCTCTTTTAGATTCTAGATTGCCAGTTCTAGATTTCGGTCTTATTGTTGCCGGTTGTGGCAGAGAGAAGAAAAAATTGGAAAAATTAACGAAGGATTTGAAAATAGAAGAAAGGGTAAAATTTCTTGGCTATCTTCCAGAAGTGGATAAATATCTTTTGTATCATTTAGCTAAAGTTTTTGTTTACCCATCTTTTTATGAAGGCTATGGCTATCCGGTTGTTGAGGCTTTGGCTTGTGGGACGCCAGTGATTACTAGCCATTCTTCTTCTTTGACCGAAATTGAAAATGAGAAAATTATTTTTGTTAATCCATACGATTTAAATGATTTAATTAAAGCAATAAAAACTAGTGTCAAATTAAAGCCATGACCGTAATTCTACATCAGTTTTTGCTGTTATTATTTTATTTTTTATTTTTCTCAATTTTTTTCTCTCAGTGTCTTAACACATTATAAGAATTGTTTTTTTTATAAAATTTATTAAAATCAAATTATGACCAATCAAGAGTTAGCCAAAATTTTTTATGAAATTGCTCATTATTTAGAAATGGAAGGGGTAGCTTTTAAACCTTATGCCTACGAAAGAGCAGCCTTGACTTTAGAAACCTTAGAAGATGACGTGGCAGAAATTTACAAAAGAGGAGGCATTGAGGCCTTAAAAGAAATTTCTGGTATTGGCGAAAGTATAGCTGAGAAAATTAAAGAATATTTAGCAACCGGGAAAATTAAATATTATCAAGAGTTAAAGAAAAAAATACCAGTTAACTTAGAAGAATTAATGGCTGTTGAAGGTTTAGGTCCAAAAAAGATCAAAGTTTTGTATAAAAAATTAGGCATTAAAAATCTTCAGGACCTAGAAAAGATGGCCAAGAGTCATCGCATTGCGCCACTTTTTGGTTTTGGTGAAAAAACAGAAAAAAATATTTTAGAGGGAATTGCCTTTTTAAAAAGAAGCAAGGGGAGATTTTTGCTTGGTGACATTTTTCCCCATCTTCAAGAAATTTATGAAAAATTAAAAAATTTAAAAGTAGTCGAGAAAATTGACGTGGCTGGTTCAGTAAGAAGAATGAAAGAGACGATAGGCGACGTTGATTTTTTAGTCATTTCAAAAAAGCCCGAGAAAGTAATGGACTTCTTTGTTTCCCTGCCAGGTGTAGTTAAAATTTGGGGTAAAGGTAAGACGAAAGCTTCAGTGAGAATGAAAAAGGGATTTGATATGGATATTCGTGTCTTGCCAAAAAAAAGTTATGGAGCCGCGCTTCAATACTTTACTGGGTCCAAGGAACATAACATTGCCCTAAGAAAAGTTGCTTTAGAAAAGGGGTTAAAACTTTCTGAGTATGGACTTTTTAAAGGTTCAAAAATGATAGCCGGAGAAAATGAGGAGGAAATTTATCAGGCCCTGAACATGGAATGGATTCCTCCAGAAATGAGAGAAAACCAAGGCGAAATTGAAGCGGCTTTAGCGCACCGTTTACCAAAGGTTATTAATTATAAAGATATTAAGGGCGACCTTCATCTTCATTCAAAATGGGATGGCGGAGCAGATACGATTGAAGAATTAGCCTTGGCTGCTCAAAAAATTGGTTATCAGTACATTGGCATTGCTGATCACACTAAATTTTTGAGAATTGAACATGGTTTAGACGAGAAGAAATTAATAGCCCAACATCGAGAAATTGAAAAATTAAATTCAAAATTCAATCCATCGGCCACTAGAAAAAATCCAAAATTCTATATTTTACACGGCTGTGAGGCAAATATCATGGCCGATGGGTCAATTGATATTAAAGATGAGGTTTTGAAAAAATTGGATTTTGTCGTAGCCGGCATTCATTCTCACTTCAAAATGTCAAAAGAAAAAATGACTGAAAGAATTATTAAAGCCATGAAAAATCCAAATGTTGATATTATTTCTCACCCAACTGGTCGAATTATTCAACGGCGCGATGAATATCAAATTGATTTTGAAAAAATTTTGAAAGTAGCCAAAGAAACAGGCACAATTTTAGAAATAAATTCTTATCCCGAAAGATTAGATTTAAATGACAAAAATATTAAAAGAGCCAAAGAAGTAGGCGTCAAAATGGTTATCAACACCGATTCTCATTATCATGATCAAATGCGTTTTATTAAATACGGCATTGCCCAAGCCCGTCGTGGCTGGGCCGAAAAAGAAGAAATTATTAATACCCAACCACTAGAAAAATTATTAAAATTTTTTAAATAAAAAATGCGTTTAACTACCTTAACCAATCCAAGGCAGACGATTCTTCTTACCTGTCGAGCCAAAGGAAAAGATAATATTATAACTCTTGACTGGCACACTCCTTTATCTTTTGAACCAATGCTTTATGCTGTTTCCATTGGCAAAACAAGATTTTCTTTAGAATTAATTCGAGTCTCAGGCGTTTTTGTGATTAATTTCATTAGCAAAGATTTTGAAAAAGAGGCATTATGGTGTGGCAGAAGATCGGGCAGAGATTTTGATAAGTTTCAAGAAGTTGGTTTTCATAAAGAAGAAGCCGAAACGATCGATTGTCCGATCATTAGAGAAGCCTTAGGCTATTTGGAGTGCCAAGTCGAAAAAGAAATTGAAGTAGGGGATCATATTTTATTTATTGCCCGAGTGACTAAATATTTATTAAAGAGAAAAGAAAAACGCCTTTTTCACCTTTTTGAAGATAAATTTACGACCACCGAAGAGATATAATTTTATGAGAATTGGCATTGATGCTCGTCTATACGGAATTTCTGATCGTGGCATCGGTCGTTATACCGAAAAACTTATTGAATATTTAGAAAAAATTGATTCTGAAAATGAATATTTTATTTTTTTACGTCAAGATGGATTTAACAAGTATCAGTCAAAAAATTATAACTTCCACAAAGTTTTAATTAACATCCGACCTTATTCAGTCAAAGAGCAAATTATTTTTCCCATTCGACTTTATCAATATCATCTAGATTTAGTCCATTTTCCTCATTTTAATGTGCCAATTTTTTACCGAAAACCATTTCTTATCACTATTCATGATTTAATTATTTCTAAATTTCCAGAATCTCGACGAAAAGCTACAACTTTACCATACTTTCTTTATCAGGTCAAACTGATTTTTTATCAGTTAATTATAAAAAATGCCGTTAAATTAGCAAAAAAAATTATTGTCGTTTCCAAAGCAACCAAAAAAGATGTGATGGAAATTTTGAAAGCTGATCCAAAAAAAATTGAAGTTATCTACGAAGGGGTTGATTTAATCAAAATTCAAAATTCAAACTTCGAAATTCAAAATTATATTCTCTATGTTGGCGCCGCTTATCCTCATAAGAATTTAGAAAGACTGCTTCTTGCCTTTAAAAATCTAAACATTTCTCATCTCAAACTTATCTTGGTTGGTAAAAATGATTATTTTTATCAACGTTTAAAAAAATACAGTCAAAAGTTGGGCTTAAATGATCAAGTTATTTTTAAAGGTGAGGTGAGTGATGAAGAATTGGCTAATCTTTATCAAAATGCTTTATTTTTTATCTTTCCTTCACTAAGCGAAGGTTTTGGTTTGCCTGGCCTCGAAGCAATGGCCTATGGTACGCCAGTTTTAGCCTCTACCCTTTCCTCTTTACCAGAAATTTTCGGTGAGGCAGCTTATTATTTTAACCCTTATGATGTGGAAGAAATAAAAAGGGCGATGAACAAATTATTGACCGATGAAAATTTAAGAAAAAACTTGAAAGAAAAGGGATTTAAACAGATAAAAAAATATTCCTGGCAAAGGATGGCTGAAAAAATATTAGAAATTTATAAAAATATTCAATCATAAATATGGTTCATGATAAAAAAATAAAATTTGATTTTTTGAAAAAAGAAAAAGCCTCTCCCCACTTAATTGATTTAAGGAAAAAAGAGAAATCAAAAATAAAATTTCTTGATTCTCTTTATCTTTTTAGGAAAATTTGTCTGATACTTTCTTTGGTTATTTTAATACCTATCACCATTTTTTTAGTTAAACTTTCTCTTTCTCAAATTATGACCTTAAAAATTCAATTGATTGAGAATCAGTTTTATAGTTTAGATAAATTTTTTCTTGGCCTTGAGAGTTTAAAAAATTTTAATTTTTCGAAAGCCGAAGAAAATTTTAATTTAGCGAAAAAAGACTTTTCTTCTGGTTTAGAGAAAATAGAAAAATCAAATTTTTCTAATAAATTTTTATTAAAAATTCATCCTCGTTCAAAAACGATGATTCATCTACTTGAGGTCTTAAAAGATTCATCAGAAATTGGGCTAATTTTAGCCAAGACAGGCAATGAGGTTTTAAATTTTGTAAAAATTGAGGAAAAAGAGGAAAAAGATAGAGGAATTTTACCACCAGAAATTTTAAACTTTGATTTTTTGACGGTCACAAAAATTTTAAAAGAAAAAACAGCATTAATCCTTCCTCTTGTTGAAAAAATCGAAAAAAATTTTTCTCAAATTAACCTTAGTTACCTGCCACCAAATTTCCAACCAATTTTTAAAATTGTTAAAGAAGAGGTTCCTCTCCTTAAAAAAAATACCCAGACATTCATCATTTTTTTAGAAAATTTTGAAAAGATAGTTGACCACGATAGGATGAAACGTTATTTAATCGTTTTTCAGAATAATAACGAAATAAGAGCCACGGGTGGCTTCTTAGGTACTTACGCTTTAATTGATTTTGCCAATGGTCAGATTAAAAATTTTGAAATGCCAGCCGGCGGTACTTATGATTTAGCTGGTTGGCTGACAGTCAAAGTTGCTCCACCAGCGCCATTTTTTATTGCTCAACCAAAATGGATGTTTCATGATGCCAACTGGTTTCCTGATTTTCCAACCTCGGCGAGAAAACTGATATGGTTTTTTGAACGTTCTGGTGGTCCAAGCGTTGATGGAGTGATTGCCATTAATGCCGAGCTAATTTCCGATTTTTTGACTGTACTTGGTGAAATTTCTTTGCCACATTATCAGAAAGTTATTAACGCGCAAAATTTCATTTTAGAAACCCAGAAAGCTATCGAGATTGAAAGAAGAGAAAAAAGGAAACCAAAACAATTTTTAGTTGATTTAACACCGATTTTAATAAAAAAAATTATTCAAGCAGAGCCAGATAAATTTTTTCAAATTTTCGAAAAAATAATTGAGGGTTTATCAGAAAAGAAAATTCTTCTTTATTCTGTCGATGAAAAAATAGAAAAATTTTTTCAAGAGAAAAATTGGACAGGCGAGATTAAAGAAACACCTTTTGATTATTTATTAGTTGTCGCCACCAATGTCAACGGAACAAAAACTGAAGGAGTTATAGAACAAAAAATTTTCTACCAAGTGGAAGTTAATCTCAACGGTTCAATGATTGGCACTTTGACCATTCGAAGAAAACATTATGGTCAAAAGGATGATTTTTTTACCGGTAAAAAAGATTTAAGTTGGTTAAGGGTTTATTTGCCAAAAGGAACGGTTTTTCTTGGCAGTCAAAGGGCAACAAAAAAAGAATTGGCTGTCGTTAAGCCAGGTTTTAATCTTGATGAAGATTTAAAAAACATTGAAAAAGAAATAATTATTGATCAAGTTTCTGGCACAAGAATAACTGAAGAATTTGGTAAAACTTGCTTTGGCAATTTTTTAGAAATCGCACCAGGCGAGGAAAAAGAAATTTCTTTTCAATATCTTTTACCATTTAAATTAAATTTAGAAAAAAAACCAACCTCCTACAGCTTGCTCATTCAAAAACAACCTGGGAGAAAAAGTGATTTCCAGGGAGAAATTATTTTGCCCGAGAAAAGAAAAATTATCTGGCAATATCCGGCATCGATCCAAGAAGAAGATGAAACGATTAAATTTAAAACCGATTTAAAAACTGATAAATTCTTTGCTTTTATTATTGAATAAAATGGACAATCAATTTATTCGTAATTTTTGTATTATCTCCCATGTCGATCACGGGAAGTCGACCCTCGCTGATCGTTTTTTAGAATTGACTCAGACCGTACCAAAAGAAAAGATGAAGCCTCAATATTTAGATCAAATGCCTTTAGAGAGAGAAAGGGGGGTGACGATTAAATTAACACCAGTAACGATGTCCTATCTGCTAAATTCTCAATTATATATTCTTAACCTTATTGATACCCCCGGTCACATTGATTTTTCTTATGAAGTCTCAAGAGCACTAGCGGCTGTTGAAGGAGCGATTCTTTTAGTTGATGCTTCTCAAGGTATTCAGGCCCAAACTATTACCAATTTAAAATTAGCTCTTGTGCAGAAATTAGTGATTATTCCCGTTTTAAATAAAATTGATTTACCAGCTTTGGATTTAACAACAAGAAAAAAAGAATTAGCCAGCCTTTTGAAAATCTCAACCGAAGAAATTCTCCTTATCTCGGCGAAAACCGGCCAAGGGGTAGAAAAAGTTTTAAGAAAAGTCGTTGAGAAAATTCCACCTCCGGGCGGTCAGCCAGCCGCTCCCTTACGGGCCCTTGTTTTTGATTCTCTTTATTCAGAACATCGAGGAGTGATTGTTTATTTAAAAGTTGTTGACGGTGAATTAAAAAGCGGCGACAAATTAGAGATGTTGGGGAGTAAAGCCAAATTCGAGGCTTTAGAGGTAGGTGTTTTTAAACCATTTTTAACAAAAAAAGAGTCTTTGCCTCACGGGTCAATTGGTTATCTTGTTACTGGTCTCAAAGAAATTAGAAAATGTCGCGTTGGCGAGACGATTACTCTTCAAAAAGCAAAAGACAAAATTCAACCGTTGCCCGGTTATCAAGAAATTAAACCAATGGTTTTTTCGAGTTTATATCTTCAACCTGGTCAAGAACCGGGAAAATTAGGCGAGGCATTAGAAAAACTAAAATTAAACGATGCTAGTCTATTTTTTGAACCAGAAAAATCATCTTCTCTTGGTCTTGGCTATCGTGGTGGCTTTTTAGGCCTTTTTCATTTAGAAATTGTTAAAGAAAGATTAAAAAGAGAATACAATTTAGAAGTCATTACGAGTCGACCTTCAGTTGCTTATCATGTTTGGTTAAGAGGAAAAAGGGAATTTCAAGAAATCTACTCTCCAGAAAAGTTTCCAACCGGTAACATCGAAAAAGTTGAAGAACCGATAATGAAGGTTGAAATTATTACTCCGGAAAAATATCTTGGTTCTATTTTAGCATTGATCAAGAAATATCATGGCGAATTTACTTCTTATGATTATTTATCTACCGACTCTCTCCTTGACAATTTTAATTCATTAATGATTAAAGCAAAAATTCCTTTAGCTATGTTGATGGTTGATTTTTATGACCAATTAAAAAATGTTAGTGCTGGCTTTGCCTCGATGAGTTATGAATTTGCTGGCTATCAAGAAGCCGATTTAGTTCGACTTGATATTTTATTGGCCGGTGAAAGACAAGAGGCCTTTTCCTCAATTGTCTACCGTCAAGAGGCTTATTCGGAGGCAAGAAAAATAGTTGATTTTTTGAAAAAAAATTTACCTCGACAGATGTTTGAAGTCAAAATTCAAGCCGTTTTGGGTTGGCAACCAAAAGCCAAGGGACGAGAGGCAGGTGGAAAGATTATTGCTTCAGAAAGATTGCCGGCTTTACGAAAAGATGTCACCGCCAAACTTTATGGCGGCGATATCACCCGGAAAATGAAACTTTTACAAAAACAAAAAAGAGGCAAAGAAAAATTACGCCGCTTTGGTCGAGTTGAAATTCCCTCCGATCTTTATCTAAAGATGTTAAAGAGATAAAAAATAAAAGAGTCTCATTTTCATCGTGTTAACACATTGAATCTTGACAAAAAAAGAGAAGGTGGTAAAATTTTAAAGATAAAATAAAAACAGAAAGGAGGTGAAAATTGTGAAAATATTTTTACCATTCTTTTTTTTCCTGTTAGTCTACGGACTAATAGGATTAATACTCTGGTGGTGGCACAAAAATCCACCACGGTAAGATAGAAAATCAGAAATTCGAATTGATCTTGTTCCTGCTTGTGAAGCACTTACATTAATCAATAAAATTTACCCCGACCAGAACCGAACATTCTGGCCGGGTTTTTTGTTTAATGATCTAATGGTCTTACTAAATAAATTTTAGCGATCGCCAAAAATTATTGAGGTAGGTTTGAAAGGAGAATGGTTTGATTTTTGACTTCTTCTTTTAAAGAATTTTCCAGTACCTGACAGGTTTTTCTGATTGCCCTTTCCACTATTTCCTTTTCTTCCTTACTAAACCTTTGTAAAACAAAATTTTCTAAATTTTGAATTTTGAACTTTGAACTTGGTTTGATGCCAATTTTTATTCGGATAAAATTTTCTGTTTTCAATTGGTCAATAATTGACTGAACGCCTCGATGACCACCAGCTGAGCCACTAGTCCTGATTCTGATTTTTCCCAAAGGTAGATCAAGATCATCATGGACAACAATTAAATTTTCAATTTTCAACGACCAATTTTCCATTATTTTTTTCACCGCTTGACCAGATTCATTCATAAATGTCTGCGGTAAAACTAAAAAGATTTTTTCATCATCGATCTTCCCTTGAGCAATTAAACTAGCAAATTTTTTCTTGAACCCAAAATTAGGCAAGCCTTTTATTTGCCGGAAAAAAGAAACGACGGCCTGACCAAGATTGTGTCGGGTGCCTAAATATTTTGGCAAAGGATTTCCTAAACCAATAACAATTTTCATATTTTCTAAATTCTAAATTCTAGATTCTAACCTAAGTGGCACTCCCCAAAAATTAAATTTTTCTCTAATTTTTTTCTCTAGTAAATTAAACTGTGCCTGGACGGGTGGTTTTTCTTTTCTTGTTAAACGAGGGACCTTAATAACAATGGTTGGAATTTTTTCCTTGACCTGAAAAATTTTTGTTCTTAACCAGTATTTTTCTTTAAAATGATATTCTCTAATCGTTTCTTTTAAAATTTGGTTGAGAATTTTTGGAGAAAACTTTTTTTTCTTTCTTTTTTCTATTTCTAAAATTAAGTCTAAAAGTTTAGTTAAGTTTATTTTTTCTTTAGCTGAGACAAAAATAATTGGTGCCCACCAAAGCGTTTCCAGCTCGCTTTGATAATATTCAAGATATTTTTCCATCGCCAATTTCGCCAAATCAAACTTATTAACCACTAAAATAAGACTCTTTTTTTCTTCTTTGATTAAGCGAGCCAAAGTTCTTTCTAAGTGAGAAACTCTTTCATTGAGGTCAAAAACAAGTAAAACAAGGTCGGCTTTTTGAATCGTTTTTAAACTTCTTTCAATGCCAATTCTTTCGATTTCTTTTTTGATTTTTGTCCGACGCCTGATTCCGGCCGTATCAATGAAGATAAGTAGTTTATCCTTGTAGGTAAAAAAAGTATCAACCGGTTCTCGGGTTGTTTGGGGGAAGGGAGTGACAATAACCCTTTCTTCACCCAAAATTGAATTAACTAAAGTTGATTTACCAACATTTGGCCGACCAATGATAGCAATTTTGATAGCCGCTTTTAAAGATTTCTCCTTTTCACGCTCGCAAACAAGAGTCGACGTCTTCTTTGCTTTCATTTCTTTAATTTTTTTGAGAATTTCATCTAAAAGATCGCCGACCCCAGGGCCATTCAGCGCTGAGATAAAAAATGGTTGACCAAGGCCTAATTTTAAAAAATTTTCTTCTTTAACCTCTGCTCTTTGTCGAGGAGAGTCAATTTTATTAACTACTAGAATAATTGGCTTTTTTAATTTTTTTAATTTTTTGGCAATGACTCTATCTTCGGCCGTTAGACCAGTCTTGCCGTCTAACAAGAAAAGAATTAAATCTCCTTCTTCAAGGGCGAAAGCAATTTGTTTTTGAACTTCTTTTGTTAAAAAATCTTGACCGACCTTTGTTCCCTTTAGACCGGCTAAATCAATGAGTTGAAATGACTCGCCACGCCAGAAACATCGACCATAAATGCGATCGCGGGTCGTACCTGGTTCAGGCGAAACGATTGATTTTTTCTCTTCAACCAAACAATTGAAAAGAGTTGATTTACCAACATTGATTCGACCAACAAGCAAAACTTTTATCATAATCTTATTTTTCTCCTAAAACAATGACAAAGTCAGCCTTTTGATGAGTCAAAATAGAAGGAATTTCTTGACTGATTTCACCATTAATTTTTTTCTTCAGTTTCTCTAAATCTTCTTTTTTTTCTCCTCGGCTGAGATCATAAATGATTGTCTTGGTCGCATTTCTTTCCGGCGCATTACCAATTTCGATAATTTCAAAGTCATTACTTAACAAATCAGCCTTGCTCTTGGCTAAACCAGTAATAAAAGTGCCATTCAAAAGAACAATTTTTGCTTTTGATGGCATCACTGTTGTTGTCGCTTCTTCAATTTTAAAGATATTTTTTGCTATAGCTGCCAATTCTTTAAAGTCGCCATTTTTCGGTCGTAAAACATAAGCACCATTAAAAGTCTCAGCATAAAGAGGCGAATTTTCACTTAGATCTAAAGATCGGGTTATAATTTTTTCTTCTTCAATTTGATTGAAAATTTTAGCCAATTTAACTATTTCATCAAATTCAAGATTAGTTTTAAAATATTTAGCCAAAAGATGAAAAAGTCGCCAAATCTTTTCTGGTTCCTCTAAAATTTTTATTTTTTCTATTTTATTTTTGATAGCTAAAAGTACTTTTTGCTGACGTTTCATTCGTGCAAAATCAGTTGACTCATTATTTGTGCCGTGGCGGGAGCGGACAAATTCTAGCGCCCGTTCACCATTCATCACTTGCCGGCCCCTTTCAAAAGAAACTGTGCGATAAGAAAAAGCCGGACCAGGGTAGAGAGAATCAACAAAACTTCTTTCCACTTCAACCTCGATACCACCTAAAGTATCAATAATTTCTTTAAAACCAGAAAAATCAAGTCGGACAAAATAATGGACTGGCAAATCTAAAATTTGACTGACCACTAAACTGGCTAATTTGCCGCCATCTTTTTCTTTCATTTCGCCATAAGCATTAGCGCTATTGATTTTTTGCCAACCATAACCAGGGATAGGCACCAAAAGATCGCGGGGTAAAGAAAAAAGAGCGAGTTGACGACTTGAGGGCTTAAAAGAGGCGAGAATAATAGTATCAGTTAAATAGGCCCCTTCGTGATCGGCTCCACCCATCCCCAGGAGTAAAATGTTAATTCGATCAGAGATTTCGCCATGTAAGAGTGAGCCGGGCGAAATAATTAATTTGATCACCCCTTTCCAAAAAGAAAGTTTTGGCATCTGAGTTAAAAAACTTTCACTGGAAAAAGCTCCGCCCGAAAAAAGAAGAATCAAAACAATCAATAAAATTGCCAAAAAACGAAAAATAGATTTGGCTTTTCTTTGAAAAAAAGAGGGTGGTTTTAAAACCTTTTGAAATTCTGGCTGGTCAATGAAATCAACCTTCAATTCCCGCATAGATTTTTATTATATCTTTTATAAGCTACAAATCAAGGTTCAAGAGAATGGTAAGACAATCAAAAAATCAATTTCTTCTTGGACCTACTTATTTGTAAACTTCTAACTTGTCCCGCCTGTGGATAACTTTTCCATTAGTTATGGTATAATAAAAAATAATACAATTTTGAAGAAAATTTCAATTTTTAACTATGGCCAAAAAAACCAAAAAAACAAAAAAAACAAAAAAGGTCGAGAAAAAGGTCGCGCCTTGTTGTCGACCTTGCAAAATCTGTCGTTAATTTTTAATTTTTAAAACTTTTAAAACTTATGAAAAAGCGAGGCTTTACCTTAGTCGAACTTTTAGTTGTCATCGCTATTATTGGTATTTTAGCTGCCATTGGTATTACAGCTGTAAGTAGTGCCAGGGTTCAAGCTCGTGACGCGAAGAGATTAGGTGATATTCGTCAGATTATGGCAGCCTTAGAAATGTTTTTTCAGGACGTGGGAAGATATCCAAGCAACTTAGCAGATCGGAATATTGCTGGTTTATGTCTAACACGAGAAAACAATATTAGTAGCATTTGTACTGGTAATCTTTATCTCGTTATTCCCAGCGATCCTTTACTGAATTCAACTGACGGTGCATGTAGTGCTACACAGACAAGATATCAATATTCAACAGAAGACAGTAATAGAACCTATCTACTTGAGTTCTGTCTAGCTCGAGGGGCTGGTGGTTATGCGGCTGGAGCAAGAAACGCAACACCAGCTGGGATAAGGTAGGCGGGATAAGGTAGAAAGGAAAATAGTTTTTAAAATTGTGATTAAGTTATTCTAATGCTTTGTGATTCACCTTATATGATGCATATATGGTGCAAAAGAGTGAGAAAGGCTTTACCTTAGTCGAACTTTTAGTAATCATCGATATTATTGGTATTTTAGCTGCCAATGGTATTACAGCTGTAAGTAGTGCCAGG
>JAOACJ010000018.1 GCA_026417895.1 Patescibacteria group bacterium
ATCTAAATTACCAAAATTTTCAAGCATCGTTTTCAGTCTTTTTGCAAATTCTCGATCGCATAAAAGACAACCGCCAGCCGGTGCGGGATAATTTTTTAAATTATATTTTTTAGCCAATTCTATTTGTGACACTCGTCGACGACCAGAAAAAGCATAAAATTTTTCTCGATCAACTAACTTTTTTCTCTCTGCCTCCGTTTCAGGCAAAAGTTTCGCTGAAAGAGGTCGTAAAATTTTATTTACTAAATCAGTCTCTTCTTCAATCCATTTTAAGGCTCTTAAATTTTGACTCATCGGCCGCTCGCCCAAAACTTCGCCAGTAGCAATGAGATCGGCTTTTAATTTCTTCATCAATTCTTTTGCTTTTTTTAACATAAAAATTCGACAATCTATACAGGGGTTAAGTCCACTACCATAACCAAATTTTGGTTTTTTAACGATGGCAAAATATTCTTGAAAGAGTTTCCCTTTTGTACAATCAATATATTTCAGAGCAATTTTCTCTCGATGGGCAAAATTAAAGACTTCTTTTTTTTCTTTTAAATAATTTGGATAGAATGGCAAAATAAAATAAAGAGCTATAAGTTTAATTTTTTGCTCTTTTAAAATTTTGACGACCAATTGACTATCCAGGCCACCTGAAAAAAGCACCACCGCTTTTGTTTTCATAATGCCGGAGAAAATTAAAAATTGCTTAAAAATTTTATTATAGAGATATCAAACCTCGTTGCCCCCTCCGTCTTAATAATTATAACGATCGTTATAAAAAATAAGACGCGGAGGTAGATTTCAAAAAGCCGAGAAAAATCGACGGGCTAAAATAAAAGAAACGCCTCCCCAAAGTAAAGATAAAAGAATAATAAGTTTGCCTTCTTTTTTTAGTTCTGGCTCTGAAGAAAGAAATAAACCATAAATTAGACCGGCAAAAATTGGGTTAACTAGAGTAATGAGTAAGCCAATAATCATCAATTTTTGTTTAGATTTCAGGGTAATTTTTTCGTCCATAACAAATACTAATAGAATCCAGAATGATCTAGAATTAAGAAAATAGAATTTACTCAGTTACTTTATAAACAACATCTCCTTCCTTGACGGGTTGATCAACCTTCAAACCAACAGACTCGCCTTTGCCAGCTTTTTCAACATTTTGATGTTCAATCTGCATTGACTCTACTTTTTGAGTAAACTCTCTTCCATGACCAACAATTTTAATCGTCTCACCAACCTTAAGTTCGTCAGACAACTCAATGACACCTACAGAAATTTTGCCAAAATAATGGGTGATTTTACCAATTTGTTTTTCTTCGGCCATAGAATTTATTTTTTTATTTATTTTTATTTTTCTTTATTCGCCTTTAATGACTGCCAAAGGCACAACTCTGGCAACTTTTTTCGCCAAATCAGCGCCATGAACAATGTTAACGACTTGGTCAATATCTTTATAGGCTTCTGGTGCTTCTTCAGCCAAACCAGCTGGCGAACCACATTTGACAATGATACCACGTTTAGCCATTTCTTTAATTAAGTCTTCACCCCAAATTTTTCTCTTCGCTGCCGCCCGGCTCATCGTTCGACCAGCGCCATGATTGACAGAGTAAAAACTATCTTTGGCCTCAGTCGTGCCAACTAAAAGATAGCTGGCTGTTCCCATTGAACCAGGAATCAAAACTGGTTGGCCAACGGCCTGATAGATTGCTGGTAGTTCAGGATGGTGGGGTGGAAAAGCACGGGTCGCACCTTTGCGATGGACAATCAATTTTATTTTCTGACCATCTACTTCATGTTCTTCAATTTTGCCAATATTATGAGCGACGTCATATAAAACTTTAATTGATTGATTAAAAAATTTTTGCCAAACCTGACGAACAAGATGAGTAATGACTTGACGATTTGCCCAAGCAAAATTAGCCGCACTCGCCATCGCTGCAAAATAAGACTGACCTTCTGGTGAATTAAATGGAGCACAAGCCAATTCTCGATCAGGTAATTTAAGATTATATTTTAATAAAGATCTTGTCATCAAATGGACGTAATCTGTACAGACCTGATGACCAAGGCCGCGGGAACCAGTGTGAATAAGAAGGGTAATTTGATTCAGAAATAGACCAAAAGTTCTAGCTATCTCTTCGTTAAAAATTTCTGCCACTCTTTGAATTTCTAAAAAATGATTCCCTGAGCCAAGTGTTCCTAATTGATCTCGACCACGAGCTTTGGCTTTTTCTGAAACTTTTGTCGGATCAGCTCCTTTAATGAGACCGTAAGATTCACATCTTTCTAGGTCCTCTTTTTCGCCATAACCTTGTTCAACCACTCTTTCTGCCCCTCGCGAAAGAACTCTATCCATGGCTGTCTTATCAAGTTTCACTCGACCAGTTGAACCGACACCAGAAGGGATGGCCTGATTTAATTCAGTGGCTATTTTTTCTAAATAAGGTTTAATTTCTTCTTCGGTTAAGTCGGAAATTAATAATCTCGTTCCACAGTTTATATCATAGCCAACACCACCTGGTGAAATGACGCCAGTTTTTAAATCCATAGCCGCCACACCGCCAATAGGAAAACCGTAACCCTCATGGACGTCGGGCATCGCCATCACATATTTTATCACACCCGGGAGGGTGGCGGTATTTACCAACTGTTCTAAAGATTTGTCCCGAAAAACATCATCGAGCATTTTGTCATCAAGATAGATTCTCGCCGGTACGTGCATATCTGTTCGAAATGTTTTTGGAATCTCATAAAGATATTTCGAAATTTTTTTTAAATTTTTTTTAGTTAAATTCGACATACTCTTTAATTTTAAATATCGAAAACAACTGTCGCAAAAAAAGAACTGTTTTCTTTTTTGATTTCTAAATCGTGCCAGGTGACGGCTTTAACTTCGGTTTGAAAACTTTTTATTTTTTGACCAAAAATTTTCCCCTTTAATTCTTTCTCGGTCAATTTTTCAAATTTTGCTTTTAAATAAGCCGCATTATTTAAATCGGTTTGATAAATCACTTCACTCAAAAAGTCAACAAAAAGATTTTCCAAATTTTCTGACTTAATTTCAATCTCAGTTTCAATTTTTTCATCTAAAATTTTAGGCTCGGTGGCTTCATTAAGAGCTTGCAAAACATTGTTTAATAATTCAGCTAAATCTTTTCCATAAACTTTAATTTTTAAATCAGCTGGATGTTCGAGAATCTGATATTTTTTTGAAACCAAATTTTTCATAAAGTTCATTGATTAATTTTTCCTGTTCGGTTAAATCTAAAACCTCCCGACGAATTCGGGCCTTTTCCCGACGAATAAACTTGCGCCAACTTTTTGGCAAACGCTTCTTTTTCATAGTAAAAAATATTATTTCTGGCAAAGAAAACAAATTTTTGCCAAACCTTTTTCATTTCTCTTGAGTTAAAAAGCTCATTTTATATTATACCAAAAAAATTTGATTTGGCAAAGAAGATTCTTTTTGTTAAAATAATCTCAGATTTTATTTTTTAAACTTTATTCTAATTCTATGGGTTTTTCTGTCGGCATTGTCGGCTTGCCTAATGTTGGCAAATCAACACTATTTAAAGCTTTAACAAAAAAACAGGTTGAAATTGCTAATTATCCTTTTACGACTATTAAGGAAAACGTTGGGGTAGTTAAAGTGCCGGACGAAAGATTGGAAAAATTAGCCGAAGTTTTAAAGCCGAAAGAAATTATTCCTACTCACATTGAATTTATTGATATTGCTGGTTTAGTCAAGGGTGCCCATAAAGGTGAAGGATTAGGCAATCAATTTTTGGCCAAGATCCGTGAGGTTGACTTAATTTGTCATTTGTTGCGCTCTTTCGAATCAAAAAACGTTCCCCATCCAAGCGGTGAGATTAATCCAAAATCTGATTTAGAGGTGATTGATTTGGAATTGATGATGGCTGATTTAGCCACTTTAGAAAAAAGATTAGAAAAAATAAAAAAAGAAGCAAGGTCTGGCGAAAAGAAGGCGATGAAAGAATTAGAAATTTTAGAAAAAATAAAAGAAGGTCTAGTAAAAGGAGTAGCAACGAGAAATCTAAATTTAACTCCAGAAGAAAAAGAAGAAATTCAAGACTTAAATCTGTTGACAATCAAACCAGTCATTTATGTTTTAAATATCTCTGAAGAAGATATTAGTGAAACAAAGTTTGGTTTAGGCCAAGCAATACCAATTTGTGCTAAATTGGAAGCTGAATTAGCTGAACTTTCCCCTGAAGAAGAAAAAGAATATCTAGCCAGCTATGGATTAAAACGTTCTCAACTGGATAATTTAATTGTCGCTGCTTACCAAACTTTAAATTTAATTACTTTCTTTACTTGTCAAAATCAAATCTTACAAGCCTGGACAATTGAAAAAGGAACAAAAGCACCAGAAGCAGCTGGTAAGATTCACACTGATTTTGCTAAAGGTTTTATCAAAGCCGAAGTTATTAACTGGCAAGATTTAGTCAAGGTTGGCTCTGAACATTTAGCTCGAGAGAAGGGTTTGATGAGAATTGAAGGAAAGGATTATCTCGTCCAAGATGGTGATGTTATTCATTTTCGGTTTCATTAAAAATTAAAAATAGTCTAGAATAAAAAAGGCGGGGATGAATGTTTATTCGTTTATTTTTCCCCGCCCCTCTTTTTTTAAATTCCCGGCCAAGACCGGGGTTTTATTTTCTCAATTTCCGGCCGAGGCCTCAACTGTTGTTGAAACAATAGACCTTGCCGAGGTCGAATGTTTTGATCCTTTTCTTGAGTTTGGTTTTTTTCTTTTTTTGTTTTTTTATTCATATTGACCTCCATATAATTTTTCAACAATGACAGGATCCTGTCATCAATTTTGCGAATATCAAAGGAATACCCACACACCAAATCTCAAAGAAAGTTTTATGGAAAATAATAATGCAGTTTCATGGGACATCGCCTGACGGCCCAACTTTTCGTAAAATATCTGTTTTGTTTTAAAGATTGGTGTGGGGTTATTTTTTCGTAACAAAATTTTCTGCGTTTGAAAATTTTGACGAAAAAATAAAAAATCGGCTTCTTTTTATTTAGGCCGATTCCGGTTTTTTTACACTCTAAAAATCAAAACTCTCAGCCGGATCGGCCTGAAGCAAAAAAGAAACCGAAATCATTTCTTAAATTACCCAACATCTTATTACTAAGAATAAACTGTTTACAACAAAGGTCAATAAAGTTATCCACAGTTAAAATTGCTGGCGGTGGGAGTCGAACCCACACGGAGTAAAACTCCATTGGATTTTAAGTCCAACGCGTATACCATTCCGCCACGCCAGCCTGGAGCGGGAGACGGGACTCGAACCCGCGATCTTCTCCTTGGCAAGGAGACGTTCTACCACTGAACTACTCCCGCTATATCTTAAAAATTTAAAGTACGAATTGCAAAATCAATTTTTTTAATTTTAAATTATTTTTAAAATTTGTCAAATTTCTAACTCAATTTTTTTTAAAACCCGTTCTAATTTTCTCTCAAAAATAATATTTTTTTTCTGTTCATATTTTCTTAATTTATCTTCAAAAACTGGAAGATTATTTAAAAAATTTTTTAAAACCTTTCCATCTATTTTCTGTGAAAAAAGTCCGTAGCCACTTTTTTCCAACAAAATTCCGTTGACTATTTGTTCAAAATCGCCTTTGATAGGAAGGGAAAGGATTGGTTTTTTTAGATAGATCGCTTCGCTCATTAAAGTAAAACCACCGTTAATAATCACTCCTTTAGCTCGACTTAATTCATCTAAAAATTCTCTTTCTTTGAATTCTTTCAAAATAATATTTCTTGTCTGTGAGGGTGAGCCAAGATTATAACAAATAAATTTTTCTTGAGGAAAGTTTCGAAAGACTGTAAATAATTTTTTCTTATAAAGAGGAACAGTTTGATAAACCAAAATAAAATTTTCCCTTCGTGGCTGAAGTTCAAAAATTTCTTTTCGTAAAATTGGCGGAACAACAAAAGTATTAGGACAAAATATCTTTTTGACTGGCGTGAGAAGTGGATTAAAAGAAGTAACAAAACGATAGTCGCCCAAAGGATAGAGAAATTCTAGGGTTCGAATGCCTACAAATTCTGAAAAATATTTAAAAGGAAAATCAATACGGCAAAGCTGAGTTGTTAATTGATTATCAACAGTAATTAAAGGCAAGTTGGTCGCTCGAGCAAACCAGCGAGAGAAAGGTTCAAAATCATTAATAATCAATTGAATTTGAAAATTTTTCACAACTCGTCTTAAAAGGGGAAAGTTTTTGCCAATAAATAAGGGTAAATTTTTAAAAAAATTAAAAGTGATTCCTAAACCGAAAACTCGATCAGTTAAATAAGAAAGACGATAGCCCTTCATTTCAATGGTGTCCATGGGAAACCATTTCTTCATTAATTTTAAACCTTGACTGTAAGTGATAATTTTGACCAAATGATTTCTTCTTCTTAAATATTCAATGACGGTTTTGCTTCGAATGGCATGACCAAAACCGTGACCAGAAAGAGCGTAGAGAATATTCATAGACTCTTACGAATTAAGAATTTTTACAAATATGCGATAAATTATTTTATAACCTTTCTAAAATTTTTAATTCTAATTTATCAGTTTCAGTATCATAAACAGCGAAGGTGGCTTTATAAAACATCCCGGCTAAATTACCGGGGTTGACCAATCTTGTTTGACCAATCTTTTTTTCCCAAGGTTTATGGCTATGACCATAAAAGACTAGGTCATATTTTTGAGTTTTGGCTATTTTTTCTGCCTCTTCTTGCTGATGGACAAAAGCAATTTTTTTACCATCTATTTTCAATTTGCCAAAATCTCCATGTAAGTTCACGTTTTTAAATTCTTTGACATTTTCTTTTAATGACTCGCGGTCACTAACATTACCATAAACCAGATGAATCTGTCCAGAAAAATTTGGAATCAAAACTTTATTTAGCATCGCTGGAGCACAAAGATCGCCACAATGAACGATTAAAGAAACACCCTGAGACTTAAGCCAAGCCAAGGTTTTTTCCAAATTAGGAACATTGTCATGAGTATCAGAGATAATAGCAATCTTCATAAAATTTTTAATTTTCAATAGTTACCTGTTTTTTCAACCAATCAATGACTTTTCGATTTAAAATCAAATTTCTTAAATAAGATCGATATTCATCGGTGTTAAGATCTTTCTGCATCTCGCTATCATATTGATAATAACGACGTAATCGATTAACTTCTTGGTCGAGTTCTTCTTCACTAATTGAAAAATTATTTTCCTGAGCAATTTTCCTAATCAACAAAGCTGTTTTGACTCTTTTTTCCGCTTGAGGTGTAAATTCTTTTTTCAATTCTTCTTTAGTTTTTTTGAGATGAAGGAGATAATCATTGATTTTTAAATTCATTTTTTCTAAACTCTGCTCTAATTCAAAGAGCATTTTTTCTTTCTCTTCGGCTAAAAGTAGCTCTGGAATTTCTTCAAAATCAGAAAGATTAATTAACTTATCTAAAATTTCTAATTCAATTCTCTCTTCTTCTTTTATTTTTGCCTCTTCTTCTAAATTAGCTTGCATTTGTCTTCTTAACTCATCTAAATTTTTAAAATGACCAAGGCTTTGGGCAAAACGATCATCAAGATTTGGTAACTCGATTTGATAAACAGCATTAACTTTGACCCTGAAATCAATACTTTTCCCGGCTAATTTTTTGTCATAAAAATTTTCTGGGTAATCTAGTTGAAATTCTTTAGAGTCGCCTCTTTTCAAACCAATTAATTGCTCGGCTAAACCGGGCAAATAAGCTGAATCGCCGACGAGATAAGAGATATTTTTGCCTTGTCCGCCTTCAACTGGCACTTTATTCAAAAACATTTCTAAATCAATTTCTAAACGATCACCTCTTTGGGCTGGCCTTTCAACCAGGGTCTCTTTACGTCGGGATTGTCTTAATTCCTCTAAAAGTTTCTCAATGCTTTTTTCTTGAATAAAAATTTTTTTTCTTTTAACTTTTATCTGGTTAATAGCACCAATCCTCACTGTCGGTAAAAGGACAACAGTTGCTTGATAAATAAATGGATTATTTCTGGCCAATTTTAAAATCTCAATTTTAGGTAAAGTAATTGGTTCAATTTTCTTTTCTTTGATGACTTGCCAGTAAGTCTCTTCAATAGCCATTTGGGCAGCTTTTTCATAAATTTTTGCCTCAGAAATTTCTCTTTTTAATAAATCAGCTGGTGCTCTGCCGGGTCGAAAACCAGGCACTTGAATCTGATAAGAAATTTCTCTTTCAGCTTTCTTTAAATAAAAGTCAAATTCTTCTGGCTGAAGTTCGATTGTCAGTTCTAAAGTATTTTTAGGCAATTTTTGGCTTTTAACTTCCATAGTTAATAATTTAAAAAATTATAGCAATTTTTCTAAAAAAGAAAACGCCGCCTCAGGTCGTCCAAGGCGGCGAATAAAAAAATTTATATTATTACAATAAAGAAAATACCACAACGAGACCAGCAACGACAATCGAGACCATGGACATTAGCTTAATGAGGATATTTAACGAAGGCCCTGAAGTATCTTTGAAAGGATCGCCCAGCATATCGCCAATCACTGCCGCCTTGTGATTGTCACTTCCTTTACCGCCGAAATTTCCCTCTTCGATATATTTTTTGGCATTGTCCCAAGCACCGCCAGCATTGGCCATCATTACCGCTAAAACAAACCCTGCCGCCAAAGCACCAACAAGCAAACCAACGACACCAGCCACGCCAAAGATTATTCCGACAATTATTGGCATAATAATTGCTAGAAGAGACGGTAAAATCATTTCTCTCTGAGCCGCTTGGGTCACGATTTTGACGCAATTGGCATAATCGGGATCCTTTTCACCAGTCATAATACCTTTAATTTCTCTCCATTGTCGACGAACCTCCTCAACCATTTTACCAGCCGCGCGCCCAACGGCTTTTAAGGTCAAAGCGCAAAATAAAAAAGCTAACATCGCTCCAATCATCACTCCACTAACAACTTTCGGTGAAAGAAGATGAATCTGATAATAGGTCATAAAGTCTATTAGACTAGCGTTTTTCACGGGAATAATTTTTTCGCCAACTTTTAGAAATTCTGTCCCCACTCTTAGCAAGGCAACTTTTACCTCTTCGATATAGGCAGCAATCAAAGCTAAAGCGGTAAGAGCCGCTGAACCAATGGCAAAACCTTTACCTGTCGCAGCGGTAGTGTTACCCAAGGCATCAAGTGCATCTGTCCTCTTCCTTACCTCAGGGTTTTGACCAGTCATCTGAGCGTTGCCACCAGCATTATCAGCAATTGGTCCATAAGCATCAGTTGATAAAGTAATGCCTAGAGTCGAGAGCATACCTACTGCTGCAATGCCGATACCATAAAGACCTAGATTTATATCCTTAAATCCGCCAGCAAAAGCAAAGGCCAGGATGGTACCGACTACAATACTTAAAACAGGAATTAAGGTCGAAAGCATGCCGGTTGAAAGACCTTCAATCACTACTGTAGCTGGACCAGTTTTCGAAGCTTGGGCAATCTTTTTGGTTGGTGGAAAGTTCGCCGAGGTAAAATATTCTGTTGATTTGCCAATCACAATGCCGACCATTAGACCAGTTAGGATAGAAACGAAAATACCAAAATTTTGTGGTAAAAGAAGACGAATGATTAAAACTGAAAAAATCACAATCAAACAAGAGGAGACATTAATGCCTCGAGAAAGAGCGTTTAAAAGATTCTTCTGAGACGCCTCTTCTTTGGCTTGAACAAGAAAAATGCCAACAATTGAAGCAAGAATACCAACCACCGCAACCATCATTGGAGCTACGACACCAGCCAGGCCTAAACCAGCTGCTGCTCCTAAGGCAGCCGTGGCCAAGATTGAACCAACATAAGACTCGTAGAGGTCGGCGCCCATGCCAGCCACATCGCCAACATTATCGCCAACATTATCAGCAATAACGGCTGGATTTCTTGGATCATCTTCAGGAATACCGGCTTCAACTTTACCAACCAAATCTGCACCAACATCAGCCGCCTTGGTAAAAATACCACCACCAACGCGGGCAAATAAAGCTTGAGATGAGGCACCAATACCAAAGGCCAGCATAGTGGTTGTAACAAGATGAAGGTCATAATGAAAAATAAAACGGAGAACAATAAACCATAAGGCAATGTCTAAAAGTCCTAAACCAACAACTGTTAACCCCATCACCGCCCCGGAACGAAAGGCAATTTTTAAAGCCGAGCTTAATGATTTTTTTGCCGCTTCGGCTGTCCGCGATGACGTGGCAGTGGCGACACGCATGCCTATATAACCAGACAAACCAGAAAAGAAACCACCGGTTAAAAAAGCAAAAGGCACCCAAGGTGACTGGACCTTAAGGACAAAGGCGAGAAAGGCAAAAAAGATTGCGGCAAAGATAAAGAAAACGATTACTACCTTATATTGTTGTTTTAAATAAGCAATCGCGCCACGTTGGACCGCTCGGGCAATTTTGATCATTTTTTCGTCCCCGGATGGTTGTTTTATCGCCTGTCGATAAAAAAGATAAGCGAAGAACAAGGCAATAACTGATCCAACCGGAACTAAATAAAACAGATTGTTGTTGTACATCATAATGTACTCCTTTCTTTATAATTGATCTTTACGACCTTTATTTTAATATTTTAATTTATGTTTCATTACTTTTTTCGATCTTTTGCTCTCTTTCATTTTTTTCTTTTGCCGCTTCTTTTTTTTCTTCCTTTTCTTCTTCAATTTCAATATTCCAACCGGTTAATTTGGCAGCTAATCTAACATTTTGACCGGCCCGACCAATAGCTAAAGAAAGTTGATCGGGTTTAACTTTTACAGCAATAATTTTCTTTTCTTCGTCAATAATTTTTGCTTCAGAAATTTTTGCTGGGGC